>NZ_LZJD01000045.1:0-11179 GCF_001666875.1 Mycobacterium sp. E802 | reverse complement strand
CAACGCGGCAGCTGTCATAACGGGCATACTACAAACTACCGTATTAATTCACAGACGGACCACTAGACCAAAGCTTGCTACGGTGAGCGGGTGTCCGCGAGTGCAGAACCCCGGGTGCTCAAGCATCAGGTGGTGCGCGCCCAACTCGAGCGACTGCTCGATGATCTGGCGGTCGGTGACCCGTTCCCGGCCGAGCGGGAACTCGCCGAACGATTCGACGTCGCGCGCGAGACCGTCCGTCAGGCGCTGCGTGAGCTGTTGCTGGCCGGCCGCATCGAACGACGCGGCCGTACCACCGTCGTCGCGCGGCCCAAGATCCTGCAGCCGCTGTCGATGGGTTCGTACACCGAGGCCGCCAAGGAACAGGGCCGCAGCGGTGGGCGCATCCTGGTCGGCTGGAGCGACCTGACCGCCGATGACCTGTTGGCGGCGCAACTCGCGATCGAGGTGGGGGCGCCCATCCTGCAGCTCGAACGCGTCTTGACCACCGATGGCGTGCGGGTCGGGCTGGAGACCACCAAGTTGCCCGCCGCGCGGTATCCCGGCCTGCGCGAGACGTTCGACTACCGCGACTCGCTCTACGCCGAGATCCGCAGCCGCGGGATCCACTTCGAGCGCACCGTCGACAGCATCGAGACCGCGCTTCCGGACTCCCGCGAATCGGCACTTCTCACCGTCGACAGCCGCACGCCGATGTTTCTGCTCAACCGGGTCTCCTACGACCAGGATGGAGTGCCGATCGAGCAGCGCCGCTCCCTGTATCGGGGTGACCGGATGACGTTCACCGCGGTGATGCACGCCTCTGAAGCACGCTGAGCGCGGTCTTAAAAAGCCGGTTTTCCCGTGACCAATTTGTGACCTTTGACCTGCCGAAACACGCCGACGGCAAGCTTGACAGGCGGTTAAGGAAACTCTCAGAACGGGGGAGGGGTTGCTGCAACCCGCCATAAGTGCCCGTATGGTGCCCGTGTGGGCCGACACGCATTAGCCAGCCCGCGGCGGCGCAAACTTCCGACCGTTGCGGCTGTCCTCGTCGCTCCGGTCGCTGCGTTCCTCGCCTCCGGTGCCGATGCTCATCCGTACCCCGCCAAAGAGTCCGCCAAACCAGCCGCGGCTCCCGCGCCCGAGGCCCCGCCCTGCTGTATGGAGATCGTCTCGGCACCGTCCGCGTCGACAGCCGTCGCCCAGTCCATCGCGCTGAGCGCGGCGCAGACGCAGCCCGGCACGGCCTCGCGCTGGCGCGTCATCAATATTCCGCAGCTGCTGCCCGTCGGGGTCGCCCCCGAGCGGGGTCTGCAAGTCAAGACGATCCTCGCCGCCCGCAGCGTCAGCGCGGACTTCCCGCAGATCCACGAGATCGGCGGCGTCCGTCCGGACGCGCTTCGCTGGCATCCCAACGGCCTGGCGCTGGACGTGATGATTCCCAACGCCAGCAGCGCCGCAGGCATCGAGCTGGGCAACCGGATCGTCGCCTACGCGCTGAAGAACGCCGACAAGTTCGCGCTGCAGGACGCCATCTGGCGGGGCACCTACTACACGCCCGACGGCGGTGCGCAGTCCGGCGGTTACGGCCACTATGACCACGTGCACCTCACCACCAAAGGTGGCGGCTACCCGACCGGCGGCGAGCTGTACCTGCGCTGAGCGTGTCATCAGCCCCCGACTGCGGGATCGGCTTAAATTCCCCTCGTGGCGCGCAGAATGTCATTCCGCCGGGCCCGGTCGGTGATGAGCGCCGAAATCGCCGCCATCCGCCGTTCCGATCCCGACCTCGACCCCGGCGACATCGCCGGCTTCACCCTGCCCATCCTGGTGCGCGTTCTGGGCGTGGTCGTCATCGGGCTGGTGCCGCTCCTGGTGGTCCGCAACGGCGACACCGAGAACGCACGACTGGTCCCGGTGATCGGCTCGCTGGCGCTGGTGATCATCTGCGCAGCCGTGGTGGCCTGGATGATCTCGATCATCATCTCCGGGCTGGTGGTGATGATCCTGTATCGAACCTCGCCGTCGTCCTCCTCACGCCTGGTGGTGCGGATCCTGACCGACTCCTTCATGCGCATCGACGACTCCACGTCCGCGCTGACGCTGCTGGCGCTGTTGGCCGGGCTGCTGTCGCTGGCGTTCGGGCTGCCGACGCGCAAGGCGGACGAACTGGCCAACTCGGTGCTCGACGATCTGCTGGCCGCTCAGATCGGTGTGCTGTTGGTCGCGCTGGGATTCTTGTTCATCGCCGAATCGATCCGCTCGGCCGCCGACATCGTCGACAACCAGTCGCTGTTGCTGGCCTGGCCGTGGGCGCTGATCATCGCCTCGCTCAGTTGGGTGCTGGCGACCGCCGCCGGACCGTTCGAAGCCACCCGCATGCTGACGATCCTGCTGCACGAATGGTTGCCCGCCGTCGTCGACGGGCGGCCCAGTGCCCAGGTGATCGCCGAACTGGTACCGCCATCGGCGCGGTGGTGGGTGGCGTTCGGCCCGCTGCCGGTCATCGCCGCGATCTGGGCCTATGAGGCGTACCGGCGTGGCGGCTTCGTCGAGATCCGGCGCTTCTTCGAAGACGATGCACCGGAGACCGTGCCCGATACCGGGACATAGCTGATTCAAAGCCGGTGACGTTAGGTTTGCCCGCAGATCGAGAACTGAGGACACACCATGGCCGGATCAGCACCGCCCGCACCGGGTTTCGTTGCGGTGGTGTGGGCGGGCGGCCTGGTGGCCTTTGCGCTGCGGGCGGGGACGCGGACTCCCGCCGGGGCTGACCGCGCCTGACTCAGTCGTCTTCGGCGTCGGGCTCAGGTTCGGGATCCGGCACGTCGCGTCGGCGCGCGAACATCATCACGATGTCGCGAATCGGGGCCTCACGCCGCGCACCCCACGACGGGCCCACGGTGAAATCGGCGTCCGTCGCGACGAAGTGGTAACCGGGGAGATCCCGCTGTGGGGCGAACGGAAACTTCATCTGCCACAGGTGTTTTGCCACGGCGACGGCCGCCTCGGTGGGCATGGCCCGATCGATGTTCAGGGGCACGCAGATGTCTTGCGTGTGCACCAGGAGATCCATCAACGGATCGATCTCCTTGGTCATCGGGGGACGCTTGCGTGAGCCCACCATGGCGCGCAGGCGCGCGGTGATGCTGGCCGGGTCGGCGCGGTCCTCAAGCGCCAACCGGCGCATCATGGCGTCGAATCGGAAACCTGATCTGAGCACTGCACGGATCATGTCCGCGCGGCTCAACTCGGTATGGGTGAGATGGACCGCGACGTCTCTCACAGTCCAATCCCGGCACAGCGACGGTGTCGCCCACTGGTCCGGCTTAAGCGTGTCGAGAAGATCGGCCAACTGCGCCCGCTGCTCGTCGACGGTGCGCCAAATCGCTTGAGAATCCATGTCTTACAGCGGGATCGGGCGATTCAGGTCGTCCGCGTCGTCGGCGGCGAGCAGTTCGTGGAAGTGGCGCAACGCCGAGGCGCACGCCGCACGCTCGGCCGGGTCGAGGCGGTCGAGCACCCGGCTCAGTTCCCGCCGGCGCCGGGTGCTGACCTGGCGGACCAGCTTGCGGCCCTGGCTGGTCAGCTCCAAGGTGACGACGCTGCGGTTGGTGGGATCGGAACCCCGGATCAGGTGACCGCTGGCGTCCAACCGGTCGGCAAGGCGCGTCACCGTCGAGCCGACGACACCGAGCGCCTGGGCGCACTCCGTCGAGGTGGAAGTGCCGCGCTCATGCAGGACGAGCAACAGCCGGAACTGCGGCAGCGAGATCTCCAACTGGTCCACACTGCGCAGGGCGACGCCGACCAGATCCCTGGTTGCCACTTCGAACGCCGACAGTTCGTCGACCGGTGTGCGGGTCATCTCGTGCTGCGGCGCGCTGCCCATCCCGCGAGTATCCCACGCAAAGCCGTGTGGCGGCTGTGAGTGTTCATCGTGTCCGCGGCCCAGTTGTGCAACGGATTTCACAATTTTGTGGAAGTTATTGGCGGGCACCGCTATTGGGTGAGTTGTCTCCGTCCTCGCCATCGCGCCGCTTTCTACCGCACGGCTGTGATCGCGTGCGGTTAACCGCCCTGGCGTCGAAAGCGGTGAACCTCGATTGCCGATGAGGACTCTCGCTGCCTCGGGCGGGCGGTATGGGGCGCACTGCGCTGTGACGAACGTGTCGGTTATCGGTGTGGAAGTGATCGATGTGCGACGAAAAGCTACACATTCGTCACAACGACGGCGGTGGTATGGCAAGCCCTGGCCGCGTTGACCGTTGCCTGCGGCTTGCCGGTCAGCCGCGCTTACCTTGGCCCCAGCCAAAGCGGTCTACCGCCCCGCCGTGCTGCGTGCTAACCGGCTTGCCGGGTATGCGGTGCTACCGCCCGCGTTGGGGTTTCATGCACTGCGGCACACCTACGCCAGCTTGTGCGTTGCTGCCGGTATCCCGACAGTCAAGGTGAGCCGGTTCATGGGTCACGCGAAGCCGAGCACGACGGGAATCCATTTATATGCACCTGTTCGCCGACGACTACGCGGACGAGATGGGCGCACTTGGCGCGATGACACCCCGCGAAGCCAGTCGCAGCAGCGAACAACGTTGTGCCGATTCGCCGAGGCGGCTAGCTAGGCGTCACCCGCGTTTCCGATACAACTCGCAGATGCGAAAGGGCCGCTGGATGTTTGTTGCGCGAGCGTCTTGCCGTTGGCAGAGATTTCGCACGTAATCGTGCCGCCGTCAGAACCGTTGGTGGCGGTGAGCGTAACCGTCTTGCCCAGCCCATCAATCGTGACGTCCTTGCTCCACGGCAGGCTGGCGTCTGTCTCCTGGGCGGTGTTGAAGTCTCGACCGGAGTACGTGATCGCCACCGATTCGCCGGAACCGGTGACGCTGTAGGTAACCGTTACCTCGCGCTTGGATTCGTCATCAATGTTCTTCGCAACCCCGCCGATGAATGCCACGCACCCGCCGATCCCAAGGAACATGACAAGGCATATCCCGCCGAGGACCCACGGCCACACACGGCGTTTCTTGGGCGGTTGGTATCCGTACGGAGGCTGCGTGTAGCCCGGTGGGGGATACCCGGCATAGCCGCCCTGGCCGCCATACGGTGGTTGAGGCGGCACCGCGCCAGGCGCGTTCTGTGGCTCTTGGTTTTCGGGCGTCGGCTGAGTCACGGTTCCCCCTGGCGATGCGATGACGACTGCCCAATGTAGGCGATTACCAGCGTTCTACGGGGCAGTATCCAGCTGCTCAGCAAAACGTAATCCCGATGCGTTCGGCGGTAGCGACTGCCCAAGTACGGGCGCAATGCGGGCACAGGCAGGTGGTGGAGCGCCGACAGTGCGACAGAAACAGTGCTTGACCTGCTAAAACAATGGAGCCGATGACGGGAATCGAACCCGCGTATTCAGCTTGGGAAGCTGATGTTCTGCCATTGAACTACATCGGCCTGGTGCTGACGAAGGATAGCAAGCCGGCCGCCGCGATGGGTAAGGCGGTGCGGCCTCGACCCGGTGAGTCTAAGAAATTGACGCTGGGAAAGCCCTACGTCGACTGCCGCCCGGTGGCGAAGGTCGCCGACGCACTCGTCGCAGTGCTGTCCAGTGTGGATCTTGAAGCCAGGCAGCCGGGGCGAAACATTCGGCCCACGAACATGATTGCCGATCGCGCCCCACCCTGAGAGTCGTGTAAATCCTCGGGCCGATGTTCTCAGGGCCCGTCGCTAGCGTCGAATCCCGTCGGGTCCGAATCAACCGAGGGATTTCAACGAATGGATGTTGTCATCGGTATTGCCATGACGTCGCGTGACGCCCGGCTGCTCCTGGTGGAGGGCAGCTGTGGTGACGGGGCGGTGATCGACCACGACTCGTTCGAGGTGGACACCCGCACCGGCGTCGAGCAACCGGGCTTCAGCGAGCATGTGGTCAGCGCGGTCCTCGGGACGTATGCCGCGGCTTCGGCGAATGGGAACACTGTCGTGCGCGTGGCGCTGACCTGGACCGACGCCGTCTCCATCGAGGCCAAGTTGGTTCTCGACTCCCTGCTCGAGGCCGGCATCACCAACGTCGCGGTGGCCCCCACCTCCGATGCGCTCGAAGCGGCCGCCGAATACACGTGCACGACGACGGGCCGGGACTCGATCGCGCTATGTGTGGTGGAACCCGACGTGACGCTGCTGGCGGTGACCGGTGTGAGCGACGACGGGGCGCAACACATGCGTAGCCGCCTTCTCGACGGCGCGGATCAGGCCGCCACGGTGTTGGCGCTGCGCGGCGCCTGCGACAGCTTCGGTGAACCGATCGACGCCGTCGTCATCGCCGGATCTGACCCTGGACTGGAAAGCCTTGTGGAAGAAGTTAATTCGGTGATGGAGCACCCGGTCGCACTCAGCGACGACGCGGCCTTCCTGATGGGTCGTGGTGCGTTGCTTGCCAGTGCGGGCACCCAACATCCCGAAACCGACGAGGCGACCGGGTCGATCTTCGTTCCCCGCGCCGCCCGGCTGGCGGTCGCGCCGGAACTGGATGAGCCTGACGCCGACGCGCCGACACCCGCCAAAGACCCACTGGTCCGAACCCTGACGATGGTCGTGGTCACCGCCGTGTTGGTGCTGGCCGGTTCACTGTTCGTCGCGCTCGCCGTGGAAGGGGGCGACGGCGATCCGCCGCCGCAGGCGTCGAAACCGGCCGCGCGTGCCGAGCCGCTCCCGCCGCCCGCACCGGCTCCCGAAGCGCAGCCGGTGCTGATGCCGCCACCCAACGTCGTCCCCGCTGCGGCTCCGCCGCCGATGGCTCCGGCCCAGCCGCCCAACCCGCTGCTCGTCGCGGCGCTGAGTAACCCGCAGATCAACGCCGTCGCGCAGAAGGTGGTGCCACCGGCGGTGCACGCGGCGCAGACACCCATCACCGTCCCGCACACCGACATCACGTTGCCGGCACTGACGGAGATGATCGGCAAGTAGCGGATACGCTCGTCGGGTGCTGCTCTCCGATCGAGACATCCGGGCCGAGATCGCTGCGAAACGCCTCGCGATCGAGCCGTTCGACGATGCGCTGGTGCAGCCGTCGAGCGTCGATGTCCGCCTGGACACCTTGTTCCGGGTGTTCAACAACACCCGCTACACCCACATCGATCCGGCCAAGCAGCAGGACGAGTTGACCACGCTGGTCGAGCCGGCCGAAGGTGAGCCGTTCGTGTTGCATCCCGGCGAGTTCGTTCTCGGGTCGACGCTGGAGGTGTGCACGCTGCCCGAGGATCTCGCCGGCCGGTTGGAAGGCAAGTCCTCACTGGGCCGGCTCGGATTGTTGACGCACTCCACGGCCGGGTTCATCGACCCGGGCTTCTCGGGGCACATCACGCTGGAGCTCTCCAACGTGGCCAACCTGCCGATCACGTTGTGGCCGGGGATGAAGATCGGTCAGCTGTGCCTGCTGCGGCTGACCAGCCCGGCCCAGCATCCCTACGGCAGCGACAAGGTTGGCTCGAAATACCAGGGTCAGCGTGGCCCGACGCCGTCGCGGTCGTATTTGAACTTCGTCAACTAGCGAGCACCTGCGTGGTTTTCGACCAGAGGGTTGTGCTGAGTGTCGATCGGTAGCCCTGGGGTAGAAATCGGCGCGGCACGGTTGGGCGTTGGTTCATGTCTGCGTCGTTTTCCACTAGAGGGTTGTGCTGGGCGTAGATCGACAGCCTTGAGGTAGAAATCGGCGCGGCACGGTTGGGCGTTGGTTCATGTCTGCGTGGTTTTCGACCAGAGGGTTGTGCTGAGTGTCGATCGACAACCCTGGGGTAGAAATCGGCGCGGCACGGTTGGGCGTTGGTTCTTGTCTGCGCCGCTTTCGACCAGAGGGTTGTGCCGAGCGCCGATCGACAGCCCTGGGGTAGAAATCGGCGGGCCAGAAACGCGCGCCAGAAACGGAAACAGAAACAGAAGCCCAACGCACACCGTGAGAAGTCAGAAACACGGCTGAAACACGCTCGCCGCGCAGTTGAAACCCGCGGCCGACATTCTCGCCAAATGCACGAGATCGATCCGGCCGCCACCGCCTGGCTGCTGGCCAGCACGGCCCTCGTCCTGTTGATGACTCCCGGCCTCGCCATCTTCTACGGCGGCATGGTCCGCACCACCGGCGTGCTCAACATGATCATGATGAGCTTCATCTCGATCCCGCTCGTCACGGTCGCCTGGCTGCTGGTCGGCTACAGCTTGGCGTTCTCGGACGACGCCGGTGGCGGTCTGATCGGCGGCCTGCAGCACTTCGGGATGCTCGGCATCACCCCGACCACGGCCCACGGCTCGGTGCCCGAACTTCTCTTCGCGACGTTCCAGCTGACCTTCGCCATCATCACCGCGGCCCTGGTCAGCGGGGCCATCGCGGACCGGGCCAAGTTCGCCGCCTGGATGCTGTTCGTGCCGGTGTGGGCGGTCGCGGTGTACGCCGTCGTCGCGCACTGGGTCTGGGGACCGGGTGGCTGGCTGGCCGGCCTCGGTGTGCTCGACTACGCCGGCGGCCTCGTCGTCGAGATCGTCTCGGGCTCGTCAGCGCTGGCATTGGCGCTGGTGCTGGGCCCGCGCATCGGGTTCAAGCAGGACGCCATGCGTCCGCACAATCTGCCGTTCGTGTTGCTCGGGGTCGGCCTGCTGTGGTTCGGCTGGTTCGGGTTCAACGCCGGCTCGGCGCTGGCCGCCAACGGCACCGCCGCGGCGATCTTCCTCAATACTCTGGTGGCCGGCTGCCTGGGGATGCTCGGCTGGCTGACCGTCGAACAGGTCCGCGACGGCAAGCCGACCACGTTCGGCGCTGCTTCGGGTGTGGTCGCCGGTCTGGTGGCGATCACGCCGTCGTGTGGCACGGTCAACACCCTCGGCGCGGTCGTGGTCGGTCTGGCTGCCGGCGTGGTCTGTTCGTTCGCGATCGGCCTGAAGTTTCGGTTCGGCTATGACGACTCCCTCGACGTGGTGGGTGTGCACTTCGTGGGCGGCGTGGTCGGTGTGCTGCTGATCGGTTTCCTGGCCACCGAGGTGATGACCGCCGGTCCGCAGGGCCTCTTCTATGGCGGCGGGTTGACCCAGCTGGCCAAGCAGCTGCTCGCTGCGGTCGTGGTGGCCGCCTACGCCTTCACGGTGTCCTACGGTCTGGCCAAACTGATCGATCGGTTCATGGGTTTCCGGCTCAGCCCGGAGGACGAGACCACCGGCGTCGACTTCACGCAGCACGCCGAGTCCGCCTACGCCGAGGGCGTGCACGGGCACCTGCCGCAGCGCCGGCCCGGCACGTTCGGCGGACATCTCGTGCAGCGCCCAGATCCGGCCGAAGAAGAGCCGGCGGAATGAACCGGTCGGCGCCATCTGTCGTAATACCGAGTAGTGTCTAACTAACCGGCGCCGGCGTGCACCAGGCCGTCGCGGTCCGACCGGAATCCAGCGCTGTAGCTAATACGTGCGGGTGTAACGATCGAGCAGGTTGCACCGATGAAGGTTCTAGTTGTCGGCTCGTGCGGAATGTGTGCGCAATGGCGACAACGACAGTGCAGCAAACACATTGGAGGGCTTGGTGGACATCGTACTGGGTGTGGCGATGGCACCTACGACGGTCCGCATGGTGCTGGTCGAGGGGGAGAAAGCCGACGGCGTCACCGTCGATCACGACGTCTTCGACGTGACCGCCGGTGAGGATTCGGCAACCGTCGGCGCGGCCGATCAGGTGCTCGCCGCGATCCTCGGGACGAAAGAGAGCGCCACGACGGGTGGGCACCACCTGAAGGCGATCGGCGTCACCTGGACCGACCATTCCGATGCCTCCGCCCTGCGTGACAAGCTGGCCGCTCACGGCATCGACGACGTCATGCTCGTCTCCGAGGGCCATGCCGGCGCGGCACTGGCACAGGCGGTCGGCCGAGCGGTCGGTTACGACACCACGGCCCTGCTGTTCATCGACCGTGACGCCGCGACGCTGTCGGTGGTCAAGACCGACGACGGCTCGGTGGTCAAGGTGCTGGCGCAGTCTCTACACAGCACCGACGCGATGGCCGTGCTCACCGACATGGCCGCCGCGGTCGAGGCGTCCGATACCGCGCCGGACGGCATGTTCGTTCTGGGTTCCGGTGTGGATGTCGCCTCGGTCAAATCCCACCTCGAACACCTGGTCTCCCTCCCGGTCAGCGCCCCCGACGAGCCGGAGATGGCATTGGCCCGGGGCGCGGCACTGGCCTCGGCCAATGCGCCCGCCTTCGAGGCGTCCACCGTCGGCTTGGCCTACTCGCAAGATCCCGACGGCACCACCGCCGGCAGTGCCTATTCGCTGGCCGGCCTGGCCACCGAGATGGCCCCGGTTGGTGCCGAACCGATCGACGGCATCGATTACGCCGCCGACGAGATGCCGCTGGAGGAGGAACGGAAACCGTTCCTGCTGGTTGGCAGCGCGTTGACCTCGGTGTTCGTGGTGGGTGTTGTGGCCTTGGTCATTTCGCTCGCGGTGAGCATCCGGCCGACGGTCGATCAGCGTCCGTCTCCGGCGCAGGGCGCCGTGGCACCGAGTGTCCCGGTGCAGCTGCCCGCGCCGGCGCCGCCGGCCCCGCAGGCCCAACCCGTCCAACAGGCGCCCCCGCCGGCCCCGCCACCGGAGACCATCAAGGCGCCGATTCCGGTGGTCCAGGAAGCTCCGGCACCGGCCCCGCAGGCCCCGCCCCGCACGGTCTATGTCGAGCAGCCCGCCGAACGGGAACGGCCACATGGGCCCCCCACCACCGGAGCCGTGTGAACCACCGGAGCCACCCGAGCGGCCGGGATTCCAGTCGCCGGAGCCACCGGAACGGCCCGGCTTCCAATCATCGGACCCGCCGGAACGGCCGGGATTCCAGCCCGAGCCGGGGCCCGAGTCAGAGCCGGGGCGCCAGTCGTCCGAGCCCGAGCCCGGCCAACGTGGCGAGTCCGGTACATCACGCGACGGCGGGTCCCATGACGGCCGCTGCGGTTGCTCCCGCCGTGGCGGATCCCACGGCGGACGGAAGATGTTCGGCAGTCGCGGCGGCGGGGGCAACACGACCAACGGCGGAATGTACGGAGCCGGCGGCGTGAAAATCGGTGCCGGTGCGGGCGCCACCGGGACCGGTGCGGGGGCCGGGGCCGCCGGGGCTCGGGCTCGGACGACTGGCGCCCCGGCTCTGACTCGGGCCCCGGCTCGGGCTGGAATCCCGGC
>NZ_LZJD01000044.1:0-35552 GCF_001666875.1 Mycobacterium sp. E802 | reverse complement strand
CGCCCGATGACGCGCCGAGGCCAGGTCCAACGCGCCCAGTCCCCCGCCCCAGCCGGGTCGCCCCGGTGGTCGCGGCGGCGCCGTCCAGCGATCCACACCGCTTCGGGCGGGTGGACGACGACGGCACGGTGTGGTTGATCACCGGATCCGGTGAGCGCGTCATCGGATCGTGGCAGGCCGGCGACACCGAGTCGGCGTTCGCCCACTTCGGCCGACGCTTCGATGATCTGCACACCGAGGTGGCGTTGCTGGAACGCCGGTTGTCCTCCGGCACCGGCGATGCTCGCAAGATCAAGTCTGCCGCGGCAACATTGGCCGAAACTCTGCCCACCGCAGCAGTTCTCGGTGACGTGGACGCACTCGGCGCCCGCTTGACCGCGATTTTGGAGCATGCCGACGCCGCCGCCCAGACCGAGCGTGCTCAGCGTGATGAGCACCGCGCCGCGCAGACCGCACGCAAAGAGGCATTGGCCGCCGAGGCCGAGGATCTGGCGGCCAACTCCACCCAGTGGAAGGCCGCCGGCGACCGTCTGCGCGAGATCCTCGATGAGTGGCGCACCATCACCGGCCTGGACCGCAAGATCGACGACGCCCTGTGGAAGCGGTACTCGACAGCGCGGGAGACGTTCAACCGCCGCCGCGGCTCGCACTTCGCCGAACTCGACCGCGGCCGCGCCGGTGCCCGCCAGGTCAAGGAGGCGCTGTGCGAGCAGGCCGAACAGCTGTCCGGGTCGACCGATTGGGGCGCCACCAGTGCGGCGTTCCGTGACCTGCTGAACCAATGGAAGGCCGCGGGCCGGGCGGCCAAGGATGTCGACGACGCCCTGTGGCACCGCTTCAAGGCCGCGCAGGACACGTTCTTCGGAGCCCGCAACGCCGCGCACGCCGAACGGGACGCCGAGTTCAAGGCGAACGCCACCGCCAAAGAGGCACTGCTGGCCGAGGCCGAGAAGATCGACACCACCGATCTGGACGCCGCGCGTGCGGCGTTGCGCGCCATCGGCGACAAGTGGGACGCGATCGGCAAGGTTCCGCGCGAGCGGGCCGCGGATCTGGAACGACGACTGCGTGCGGTGGAGAAAAAGATCCGCGACGCGCCGACCGGCGGCGTGGATCCCGAAGCCCAGGCTCGGGCCGATCAGTTCCGTGCCCGCGCCGAGCAGTTCGAGCGGCAGGCCGAGAAGGCCGAAGCGGCCGGCCGGGCCAAGGACGCCGCCGAGGCCAGGGCCAGTGCCGAGCAGTGGCGGCAGTGGGCGGACGCCGCCGCTGCCGCGCTGTCCGAGCGCAGTTAGGGCTTGTCGGGCTCGTCCGGCTTTTTATCGGTGACGCCGTTGCCGCCCGGGCCCAACAGCCCCTGCTGCTGCACCTTGGCCGCCGCCCGTCGTCGGTCCTCCTCGGCCGCCAACTGAAGGGCCGTGCGCGACCACACCACCCGGGCCCAATGGAAGGTCAGCACGATCACCGCAAGCCAGGCGATGATCAACCCGATACCGGGGCCGGGATGGCCGGCAGCGGTCTGACGTGACCACACCGCGAGCATCCCCAGCGCACTGGCCACCGCGGATCCGGCCAGGGCCACCCAGGCCAGCGCCCAGCGGCGAGTGATCAGCGCCAGCGTCGAGAACCCGACCGAGAACACCAGCGCCAGCCAGACGAACACCCGCGACGGCAGCGAGACGCCATCGCCGACGGCTACGGCGTCGCCGACGAGGACGTCGAATCCCTTGGTGTGCCCGGTGTGGGGCAGCACGAACGACAGCAGCACGACGAACACGAAGATCGCCACCACCATCGCCCGGGGGCCGGTGTCGAATTCGCGGGCCACCCGGCGTTCGACGTCGGCAAGCTCGTCCTTGAAGCGGTCAAAGTCACTTTCGTTGCTCAACAGCCACATCCTCCTGATGCCGGCGGGGTGGTCGGCGCACCGATCCGCGGCAGTCCCAGCCCGACGCCGGTGCGGGGACGCTGCCCCGCCGCATGGGCGTCGCCGGCGCGGGTGCGCCGATGACCGGACAGCGGGGCATCCGCGATCAGATGATGCGGTGCGGCGCCGGTCACGGTCGTGACGACGATGTCGCCGGGTCGGATCTCGCCCTCGCCCGGACTGAAATGCACCAGCCTGCCGTCGCGGGCCCGACCGGACATCCGCGCGGTGCTGGCATCCTTGCGGCCCTCACCGGTGGCGACCAGCAGTTCGACCTGCCGGCCGATCTGAGCCTGGTTCTCCTGCAGTGAGATTCGCTCCTGCAGCTCGATCAGGTGCTGATAGCGTTCGGTGACAACCGCTTTCGGCAACTGATCGGGCATGTCGGCGGCCGGTGTGCCCGGCCGGATCGAGTACTGGAACGTGAACGCACTGGCGAACCGCGACGCCTCGACGACGTCGAGGGTGGCCTGGAAATCTTCCTCGGTCTCCCCCGGGAACCCGACGATCAGGTCCGTGGTGATCGCGGCGTGCGGGATCGCCGCCCGTACCTTGTCGATGATGCCGAGATAGCGCTCGGCCCGATAGGACCGGCGCATCGCCTTGAGGATCCGATCGGATCCCGATTGCAGCGGCATGTGCAGCGTCGGGCACACGTTCGGGGTCTCGGCCATCGCCTCGATGACGTCGTCGGTGAACTCGGCCGGGTGCGGCGAGGTGAAGCGCACCCGTTCCAGGCCGTCCACATCGCCGCAGGCGCGCAGCAGCTTGGCGAACGCGCTGCGGTCCCGCGGCACATCCGACCAGTTCGTCGGGTCCTCGCGCAAGCGCTCGTCCGAAGCAAACGACACGCCGTAGGCATTGACGTTCTGGCCCAGCAGGGTGATCTCGAGCACGCCCTGGGCGGCCAGGGTTTGCACCTCGGCCAGGATGTCGCCGGGCCGACGGTCCACCTCTTTGCCGCGCAGCGACGGCACGATGCAGAACGTGCAGGTGTTGTTGCAACCCACCGAGATGGAAACCCATGCCGCATAAGCGGACTCGCGCGTGGCGGGCAGGGTCGACGGGAACTCCTGCAGGGCCTCGACGATCTCGACCTGCGCGGCGCGGTTGTGCCGGGCCCGCTCCAGCAGCGTGGGCAGCGCGCCGATGTTGTGGGTGCCGAACACCACATCGACCCACGGGGCCTTCTTCAGCACCGCGTCGCGGTCCTTCTGCGCCAGACACCCGCCGACGGCGATCTGCATGTTCGGGTCGGCGTTCTTGCGCGGGGCCAGGTGGCTGAGATTTCCGTAGAGCTTGTTGTCGGCGTTTTCCCGCACTGCACACGTGTTGAACACCACGATGTCGGCGTCGGCGCCGTCCTCGGCGCGCCGGTACCCGGCGTCTTCCAGCAGGCCCGACAACCGTTCGGAGTCGTGCACGTTCATCTGGCAGCCGTAGGTTCGGACCTGGTAGGTGCGTGCGGCGTGCTCGTGGGGTGCCGACGGCTCCTCGCGCAAGCGCTCGTTGGGGGGCACCATCGTTGTCACGGCTTCAATGGTACGGAGCGGGCCAAATCGCCAACGCGGCGGATTCTCCAGATCCGGGCAGGTTGGACGTTCCCTGGGTAAGGTCACCTGCCATGGGAAGCCCCGGCGAGCCGCCGCAGGTCGACGCTGCGGCGCCACCAGATGTGCCGATGATCTCACTGCAGGAAGTCAACAAACACTTCGGCTCCTTGCATGTACTCAACGACATCAACCTCGAGGTGGGCCGTGGCCAGGTGGTCGTGGTGCTCGGCCCCTCCGGCTCAGGTAAATCCACCTTGTGCCGCACCATCAACCGGCTGGAGACCATCGACTCGGGCACCATCGCCATCGACGGTCAACCGCTGCCGGCCGAGGGTCGCAGACTGGCCCAGCTGCGTTCAGACGTCGGCATGGTGTTCCAGTCGTTCAACCTGTTCGCGCACAAGACGATCCTGGAAAACGTCACCCTCGCCCCGGTGAAGGTGCGCCGCAAATCCAAGGCGCAGGCCCGCGAGACGGCGATGGCTCTGTTGGAGCGGGTCGGGGTGGCCAACCAGGCCGACAAGTACCCGGCCCAACTGTCGGGCGGTCAGCAGCAGCGGGTCGCCATCGCCCGTTCGCTCGCGATGAACCCCAAGGTGATGTTGTTCGACGAGCCGACCAGCGCCCTGGATCCCGAGATGATCAACGAGGTGCTGGCGGTGATGAGCTCGCTGGCCGGCGAGGGGATGACGATGGTCGTGGTCACCCACGAGATGGGCTTCGCCCGGCGGGCGTCGGACCGGGTGGTGTTCATGGCCGACGGTGCCATCGTCGAGGACGCGCCGCCGGCCGAGTTCTTCGACAATCCGAAATCCGATCGCGCCAAAGATTTTCTCGGCAAGATCCTGTCCCACTAACCACTGACGCTCCGGCGAAAGGAACCCGAACATGCCCTCTGTGCCGTTCAAGTTGGTCGGTACCGTCGCACTCGCCATCGCGCTGCCCCTGGCGGCCACCGCGTGCGGCGGTGGCGATGACGGCAACAAGATCGTCATCGGTACCAAGTACGACCAGCCCGGGCTCGGCCAGAAGAAGCCCGACGGCACCATGGCCGGATTCGACGTCGACGTGGCCAAGTACGTGGCCAACGAGTTGGGCTACAGCGAGGACCAGATCGAATGGAAGGAAGCCCCCTCGCCCCAGCGCGAGACGCTGATCCAGAACGGTCAGGTGGACTACATCGTGGCCACCTACTCGATCACCGACGCCCGTAAAGAGAAGGTCGACTTCGCCGGGCCGTACCTGCTGACCGGCCAGAGCCTGTTGGTGCGCTCGGACAACAACGACATCACGGGCGCGGCCTCACTGGAGAACAACAAGAAACTGTGCTCGGTGTCGGGCTCGACCCCGGCGCAGCGGATCAAAGACGAGTACCCGATGGTGCAGTTGCAGCAGTACGACACCTACACGCTGTGCCTGGACGCCCTCAAGAACGGGGCCGTGGACGCGTTGACCACCGACGAGGTGATCTTGGCCGGCTATGCCGCGCAGAGCCCGGGCGCCTTCAAGATCGTGGGCGACAAGTTCTCCGAGGAGCGCTACGGCATCGGCCTGAAGAAGGGTGATACCGAGCTGCGCAACAAGATCGACGACGCCATCGAGAAGATGGAATCCAGCGGCGCCTGGAAGGAAGCGTTCGAACGCAATCTGGGCCCGGCCGGAATCACCACACCGGAACCGCCCGCCGTCGACCGCAACTGAGCCGGGGGTAGCGCACCGACCGTGGAAATTTTCGACGAGTACCGCGATCAGATCTTCGCGGCGTTCTGGACCACGATCCAGCTGACGGTGTACTCCGCGATCGGTGCGCTGATCCTGGGCACGGTGCTGGCGGCGATGCGGCTGGCGCCGGTCCCAGTGCTCAATTGGCTCGGCGCCGCGTACGTGAACGTCATCCGCAACACTCCCCTGACCCTGATCATCGTGTTCTGCGCGCTCGGGGTGGGACAGACCATGCGGATCACGTTCACCGATCCGAACTCGCCGACATCGATCACCGACAGCAACTTCCGCCTGGCGGTGCTCGGATTGACCGTCTATACCGCATCGTTCGTGTGCGAGACGGTGCGTTCCGGGGTCAACACGGTGCCGATCGGGCAGGCCGAGGCGGCCCGCTCACTAGGCTTCTCCTTCGGCCAGAACTTGCGATTGATCCTGCTGCCACAGGCTTTTCGCGCCGTGATCATCCCACTCGGGTCGGTCTTGATCGCTTTGACGAAGAACACCACCATCGCTTCGGCGATCGGCGTGGCCGAGGCGGCGTTGTTGATGAAGGACATGATCGAAGACACCGCCGCGGTCCTCACGGTCGGTGCGATCATGGCGGCCGGGTTCATTCTGCTGACACTGCCGCTGGGACTGTTCTTCGGTTGGCTGGGTAAGCGCCTGGCGGTGGCACGATAATGCGCAGCGCATCAGTCCTGTTCGATGCGCCGGGTCCGCGCGCGAGGGTACGCAATCTCGTTCTGGCGATCCTCGCGGCGATCGGCGCCGGCGTCCTGATCGTGTATGTGCTGTTCCGGCTGTGGCAAAAGGATCAACTCCAGCCCGACAAGTGGAAACCGTTCCTCACGTCGGATCTCTGGATTACCTACGTGCTTCCCGGGATCGAGGGCACGCTGACGGCGGCGGCGGTGTCCATCGTCCTGGCCCTGGTGTTGGGCATGGTGCTGGGCATCGGCCGGCTGTCGCCTATTGCCCCGATCCGATGGATCAGCGCGGTGATCGTGGAGTTCTTCCGCGCCGTGCCGGTGTTGATCATGATGCTCTTCGCGTTCTTCCTCTACGGCCTCTCCGGCAGTTTCCCGTCCGAGTACGTCGCCCTGGCCGGGGTGGTGACGGGATTGACGCTCTACAACGGGGCGGTGATCGCCGAGATCGTCCGAGCCGGCGTCAATTCCCTACCCCGTGGGCAGCGGGAAGCCGCATGGTCGTTGGGCTTGACCTGGACCCAGACCATGCGGCTGGTGCTGCTGCCGCAGGCCATCACCGCGATGCTGCCGGTGTTGGTGTCTCAACTCGTCGTGGTGCTCAAGGACACCGCGATCGGCTACCAGATCACCTTCGTGGAAATGGTGCGTCAGGGCACGAACATCGGCTCGGTGTACCAGAACATTCTTCCCGCGTTGATCGTCATCGCCGTCCTGATGATCAGCGTGAACATCGCCCTGTCCTCGTTGGCCACCAGGATCGAGCGCCGGATGCGGCGCTCTCGTCGCGGTCCCGTACCACTGGAACCAGAGGCCGTCGAACAGGAAGGCGCACCGGGAGCGCAGGTATTGCAGACCCAGCGCGACTGATCACACCCGACGGCGCTCCCGCTCGCTGGCAAGTTCGACGCTGACCACGTCGAAGGCCATCGACTGGTTGTAGCCACGGCGGGCCAGCATGCCGACCAGCCGGCGGGTCACCTTCACGTCACCGTCGTCACTGAGCTTTTCGCGACGCAACTTGTCCCGCACCAACTGCTCGGCCCGCTGCCGTTCGGCGGCCGGGTCGAGATCGGCCAGCGCCGCGTCGATGACGTCGTTGTCGACGCCCTTCTTGCGGAGCTCGACAGCCAAGGCGCGCTTGCCTTTTCCCGCGTTCGCGTGCCGGGACCGCACCCACTGCTCGGCGAAGTCCTCGTCATCGATCAGCCCGACATCGGTGAGCCTGTCGAGCACCTTGGCACTGAGGCCTTCGTCATAACCCCGTTTGGCGAGGTGCTCGGTCAGCTCGGCGCGGGTGCGAGCCCGCACGGTGAGCAGGCGCAGGCACACGTTCTTGGCCTGCTCCTCGCGCTTGCGAGGGTCCTGCGCCTGCTCGTCCTCGGGCGTGCCCGACGGATCAGAAGTCAACCGGGGCGGGAAGGACGTCATCAGTGGCCTCGGCGGTCACGACCGCACCGATACCGAGCTTCTCCTTGATCTTCTTCTCGATCTCGTTGGCGACATCGACGTTCTCCAGCAGGAACTTGCGGGCATTCTCCTTGCCCTGCCCCAGCTGTTCGCCCTCATAGGTGAACCAGGAGCCGGACTTGCGGATGAATCCGTGCTCGACACCCATGTCGATGAGCGAACCCTCGCGGCTGATGCCGTGGCCGTAGAGAATGTCGAACTCGGCCTGCTTGAACGGCGGCGAGACCTTGTTCTTGACGATCTTGACGCGAGTCCGGTTACCGACCGCATCGGTGCCGTCCTTGAGGGTCTCGATGCGGCGGACATCCAGGCGGACCGAGGCGTAAAACTTCAAAGCCTTACCGCCCGTTGTCGTTTCGGGCGAGCCGAACATCACACCGATCTTCTCGCGGAGTTGGTTGATGAAGATCGCGGTGGTGCCCGAGTTGTTCAGCGCACCGGTCATCTTGCGCAGCGCCTGGCTCATCAGACGGGCCTGCAGACCGACGTGGCTGTCACCCATCTCGCCCTCGATCTCGGCGCGGGGAACCAGGGCCGCCACCGAGTCGATGACCAGGATGTCCAGCGCACCCGAGCGCACCAGCATGTCGGCGATCTCCAGCGCCTGCTCACCGGTGTCGGGTTGGCTCACCAGCAGTGAATCGGTGTCCACACCGAGCTTCTTGGCATATTCCGGATCCAGCGCATGCTCGGCGTCGATGAACGCCGCGATGCCGCCGGCGGCCTGGGCATTGGCCACCGCATGCAGCGCCACGGTGGTCTTACCCGAGGATTCCGGACCGTAGATCTCGACCACGCGGCCGCGGGGCAGGCCGCCGATGCCGAGGGCCACATCCAGGGAGATCGAGCCGGTGGGAATCACCGAGATGGGCTGGCGGACCTCGTCACCGAGGCGCATCACCGAGCCTTTGCCGAAATTCTTGTCGATCTGGGCCATCGCCAGTTCGAGCGCCTTTTCGCGATCGGGGGCCTGTGGCGCCATGAGTGTCTCCGTCCTCGTGATGTTCGGTGATCGGTTTCGATCAGTTGGCCGTGACGCTAGAGGCAGCCACCGACAAGTCGGCTCGACCAGCATCTCGCCCTCACATGCCGACCATGTTAGACGAACACGTGTTCGACTCAAGCGGACACGCCGGGTGGTCAGGCGTCAGCGACGCCAGTTCGGGAAGTTGTCGAGATCCCGCAGCGTCATCACGAAACCGGTCGCACCGACCGCGATGGCCAGGAGATATCCGATGGCGGCCTGCCATCCGGTCAAGACGGACGCGACCAACCAGCACAGCAGTACCGCTGCGATCACCAGCAGGACACCGTAGAGCGGCGTCCGCATCGGATGGTCACCCAGACCCATAAGTCCGGTATACGCCCAAAACCCGAGCAGGAAAAGACCGGTCACTCACCATTGATCGCGGGGCACGTCGAAGTCGGCACACAATGCCCGCCACACCGTGCGCGGTTCCACCCCGTCCTCGATGGCCTGCGCCGGCGTTCGACCGTCGAGGTCGGCGAGCACATGGTCGACGAGCAGCGAGCGCCCCCGGATCGAGCCGAACTGGCCGTCCACGAGTTCATGGAATTCCGTCAACCGCACGCGCCCAACCTACCCAGCGCCGACGAGGGCGTCATGGCACACCCGTACCGGATCTTCCACCTCGGTCACCGAGGCACCGGCCCGCTGGGCGGCCGACCGGTACGACGGCGACGCCAGCACATCGGCCACCGCCCGGGTCAGCGCCTCACCGGTCAGCGGCCGTACCAGCTGCGCACTGCCTTGGCGCACAACACGATTGGCCAGCTCCCACTGATCACCACCGCCGGGCACCACGACCATCGGCACGCCGGCCAACAAGGTCTTGGACACCATGCCGTGCCCGCCGCCACAGATCACCAGGTCGGCATGTGACAACAACTCGTCCTGACGGCCCAGCCCCACGACGGCCCAGGGCGGCACGTCGACATGGGCCCCACCGAGCCGCGACACCACCACGCGGGCGCCGTCGGGCAGCGTCTGGCCCGGCCGCAGCGACTCCAGCGCCAGCTCGGCCATCCCCTGCGTACCGGTGGTCGCCGTCGACGGCGCCACCACGATCACCGGCCCAGCGCCCGGCGGCACGGTCAGCACCGCGTCGGTCGGTTCGAAGTGCAGCGGACCCACCACCACCGCCTCGGCCGGCCAGTCCGGGCGGGCCACCTCCAGGGCCGGCAGGGTGGCGATCAACCGGCGCACCGGTCCCGGGTCGAGGACGGGCAGGCCGATCTCGGTCCGCACCTCGGCCCGCTGGGCCAGCCCGGCCCGCCAGGATCGCGCGGTCAGGGCGCGCATGACGGAATCGCGCAGCCGGCCCCTCAGGCCGACGCCGGGGGCCAATCCGCTCCCGATCGGCGGCAATCCCTTCGATGGCAGATACAGCGGATGCGGGTTGAGCTCCACCCATGGCAGCCCGAGCAGTTCGGCAGCCAGTCCACCACAGGCGGTGATCACATCGGACACCACCAGATCCGGGCGCAGATCACCCAGGACAGGCACGTTGAGCTGCGCCATCCGCCCGGCACGTTGATGAATCTTGGCCCCGGCGTCGGCGTCGTCATCGTCGTCGATCGGATCGAGACCGACCAGCTCAACCGCATCGACACCCGCCGCGCGTGCCGTCTCGAGCCATTCCACGCCGGTCAGCAACGTCGGACGGTCCCCAGCGGCGGCGAACTTCAGGCATAACGCAAGGGCCGGGAAGGCATGTCCGGGATCGGGTCCGGCGACGATGGCAACGCGCACCGACCTACCCTGCCACAGCACATCCCACTAGGCTTCGGGCATGGCTGACCAATCCACCACGGCCGCGCAGGCCTCGACCACGTCTGTCACAACGGTCGAGACGTTCCTCAACGCGCTGCAGGAGCAGGACTTCGACACCGCGGAGAACGCCCTGGCCCAGAACCTCGTCTACCAGAACGTCGGCCTTCCGACCATCTACGGGCGCAACCGGGCGATGAAGCTCTTCCGGTCGATGCAGGGCCGCACCGGCTTCGAGGTGAAGATCCACCGGATCGCCGCCGACGGCAATGCCGTGTTGACCGAACGCACCGATGCCCTGGTCTTCGGGCCGCTGCGCCTGCAGTTCTGGGTGTGTGGTGTGTTCGAGGTGCACGATGGCCGAATCACGTTGTGGCGGGACTACTTCGACTTCCTCGACATGTTCAAGGCGACCTTGCGCGGCCTGGCCGGCGTGGTGGTGCCGTCGCTACGCACCACTCTGTGAGGCGGTTCAGGCGCGGCGCAGTTGCCCGAGTTCGTCGAACGCCTGCGCCCAGCCCAGCAGCCGGTCGGTAGCGCCGGTCAACTCGTTGCGGTAACGCTGCTGCGACAACGGTGAGGCGTCGCCTTGCCCGCTGTTCACCGTCGACACCAATTGCGCTGCGGCAGTCACCATCTCGTTGTACTGGCGCACGCCTTGCCCGAGCTGAGCGGTGAAGGCGTTGATGGTGGGCACCAGATGCTGCCGAGACTGTGGCGCATTGCTGATCGCACGTTCCATCGCGACCACCTCGGTAGCGGTGGCCGCCATCGTCCGTGCCGTGTGATTGGCCACGGCATTCAGTTCACGCAACTCGTCGGCCGGTAGCATCCGTCCGCGCTCCAACACGCCGAGCAGCGAGAACATCCCCCGCTCCGAGGCCATCAGCGCCGACATGGGCTGCCGCGCCGCAGAACCCCACGGCGGCAACCGACGTCCGGAGACCGGGCGCTGCGGCGGAAGCGGCTCGGCGCGCAGCCAGCGGTAGCGCAACCAGAGCAACGTCGCCGGAAAGGCTGCGCCGGCGGCGATCACGCCGGTGATGATCAGGCCCCAGACCGGTGTGCTCCACGACGCCAACAGCGCCGTGACGAGCACCCAGAACACGCTCGACAAGGTGAAGAACACTGCCAGTCGCGCCGCCCACCGCCGTTTGCGCAACAGCTTGGCGCGCGGATCGGCCGCAGCGCTGAGCTTTTCGCTCAATGCTCCGGACAAGTCGGCTGCAGTGTCGATGCCCCGCTGCACGCCGTGCTGCAGCAACGACTTCCAGGCGCTCGATCCACCGGTCTTGGTAGCCATGATCTAGAACACTCGAATCACTATTGGCCGAGCGGCTTTTCAGGGTTGGCCGGGGCCGGGTTGGTGGCCGGAGTGGCCGGGGTCGCCGAGGTGGCATCACCGCTGGGCAGGGCGTCGCCGCGCATCGAGGCGCGGATCTGCTCCAGCCGGGAGTGCCCGGCCATCTGGACGCTGGCCTGCTGCACCTCCATCATGCGGCCCTGCACCGAGTTCTGCGCCAGCTCGGCCTGCCCGATGGCGTTGGCGTAGCGGCGTTCGATCTTGTCGCGGACCTCGTCCAGACTGGGCGTGTTGCCCGGGGCGGCAACCTCGCTCATCGACCGCAACGAGGCGCTGACCTGCTCCTGCATCTTGGCCTGCTCGAGCTGGCTGAGCAGCTTGGTGCGCTCGGCGATCTTCTGCTGCAGCATCATCGCGTTCTGCTCGACGGCCTTCTTGGCCTGCGCCGCGGCCTGCAGCGCCTGATCGTGCAGACCCTTGAGATCTTCGACGCTCTGCTCGGCGGTGACCAGCTGAGCAGCGAATGCCTCGGCGGCGTTGTTGTACTCGGTGGCCTTGGCGGCATCACCGGCCGAAGTGGCCTGATCGGCCAGCGTCAGCGCCTGACGGACGTTCACCTGCAGCTTCTCGATGTCGGCGAGTTGACGGTTGAGCCGCATCTCCAGCTGACGCTGGTTGCCGATGACCTGGGCGGCCTGCTGGGTGAGTGCCTGGTGCTGACGCTGCGCGTCCTCGATGGCCTGCTGGATCTGAACCTTGGGATCGGCGTACTCGTCGACCTTGGAGCTGAACAGCGCCATCAGGTACTTCCACGCCTTGACGAACGGATTGGCCATGGGTTCGTTCCGCCTTATCTGTCGGGCTTGCCGGTCAGACCCGTGACCGGGCCTCATTGATTCAAGTTGCCGCAATTATTCTGATGCCAACTTATCGGTTCCGGGCATGACGCCACAGCCCCGCGGGCTGTTCGCATGGGGCGTTTCGGCGAAAATGTGCAATCACCCACACCACCGCCATCGACCCGGCACCGGGGCCGTCGTCACACCCGCGTCACGCCACCGCCATCGAGACGGCCTGGGGAATGACCACCTTGGTCGAGGCATCGATATGGGCCACGTTCGGCGGCGTCGCCGCGGCGGCGTGTTCCCGCTCGGCCAGGCTCTCGCCGGCGTCGCTGAGCACCCGGGACAGCGGCACATCGAGTGCGTCGCAGATCGCGCTGAGCAGTTCACTGGAGGCCTCCTTGCGGCCCCGCTCCACCTCGGAGAGGTACCCGAGGCTGACCCGCGCCGCATCGGACACTTCACGCAACGTGCGTCCTTGGTCGGTGCGGGCGTTGCGCAGCACGTCGCCAATCACCTCGCGCAGCAATGCCGTCATGGTGCCTCCTTCGCCTGTCTGTCACAGGTTCGCTAAGAGACCAACGCCGCAGGCCACCACGAGGTTCCCGAACGGCCGCAGTTATTGATTTTCCACCAGGACCCGCAGGCGCGAGATCGCCGCGTCGACCGCTGCCCGCCGGATATCCCAGCGTGAACCCGACAGTGACAACTCGATGACCTCGGTGTCCACCGGCCCGGCCAGGCCGATGAAAACCGTGCCCACGGGATGGCCGCCGTGCGGTTCGGGGCCGGCCACACCGGTCAGACCGACGCCCCAGGTGGCGGCGCAGCGCTGCCGGGCTCCGACGGCCAGGGCCCGGGCCGTCGGCGCTGCGACGGGCCCGACCGCGTCGAGCACCTGCGGAGCCACCCCGGCCAACCAGATCTTCGTGTCTTCGTTGTAGGTGATCAGACCGCCCTGCAGGACCGCACTGGCCCCGGGTGCCCCGGCCAGCGTCGCTGCCAGCAGTCCAGCGGTCAGCGACTCGGCGGTGGCCACGCTCTGCGAACGCACGGTCAGATCGGCGACCAGCGCCCGGGCGTCGTCAGTGAGCAGCGGATCGTCCACGGGAATCCCTGATCGCCGAGATGACATAGTCGGCACCGGTGAGCACGGTCAACACCACCGCCACCCACATGATCGCCCAGGCTACGTCGAGCCAGATGGTGGGCCACGCATGCAGCGGCAGCACGAACAGTCCGATTGCCACGGCCTGCACCAGCGTCTTGAGCTTGCCGCCGCGACTGGCCGGGATCACGCCGTGCCGCAGCACCGCAAAGCGCAACACCGTGATCCCGATCTCACGGAACAGCACCACCACGGTGATCCACCACGGCAGGTCGTCAAGCAGCGACAGCCCGATGAGCGCAGCGCCGATCAACGCCTTGTCGGCGATCGGATCGGCCAGTGTGCCGAATTCGGTGATCATCCCGTAGCTGCGGGCCAACGCACCGTCGAAGTGGTCGGTGATCACCGCGATCGCGAATACCGCGAAAGCCGCGATCCGCCAGCCGGTTTCATGACCGTCTCCGACGAAGAGGAAGACGAGGAAGACCGGAACCAGCACCATCCGCACACCGGTGAGCACATTGGCGAGGTTGGCCACGCGCGCACGCGGGACCACCGGATCGGTAGAAGGTTGGCCCGGCACCGCAACAGAATATCGGTAGCCACAACCGATACTCTTGCGCCTGTGAACCCAGGCAGTGTCGCGTCGCGCAAACACCCTGTGGTGCGCCGCGCCAGCACCTCCGATGTCCCGGCGATCAAGAGGCTGGTCGACGTCTACGCGGGCAAGATCCTGCTGGAGAAGAACCTGGTGACGTTGTATGAGGCGGTCCAGGAATTCTGGGTGGCCGAACTCGACGGTGAACTCGTGGGGTGCGGCGCCCTGCATGTGCTGTGGGCCGACCTGGGCGAGGTCCGCACCGTGGCGGTGCATCCGAAGGTGCGGGGCACCGGCGTCGGCCATCTGTTGGTGGAGCGGTTGCTCGATGTCGCCCGCGATTTGCACCTGCGACGAATCTTCGTGTTGACCTTCGAGGTCGACTTCTTCGGCAAGCACGGCTTCGAGGAGATCGACGGCACCCCGGTGACGGCCGAGGTGTACGAGGAGATGTGCCGCTCCTACGACACCGGTGTTGCCGAATTCCTCGACCTGTCCTACGTCAAGCCCAATACGCTGGGCAACACCCGAATGTTGTTGACGCTGTGAAGCGCGCCCCGATTTCCGCCGTATTCATGCGGCGATGAACAGGGATTGGGCCGGCAACCGTCTCCGCGCCACGCAATCTCGGATGAGGAGTGGTCCCCTGATGCGACGAACAGTCCGAATGTTTGCCGCGTTGGCCATGGTGATCGGCCTGGCGACGACGGGGTGTTCCTGGATCGGCGATCGAGTGACGGGCAACCGACAGGAACAGGCCGACGATATCGCGCGGCAAATCCGCTCCATGCCCGGAGTGTCGAAGGTCGAAACGAACTACCGGAAGAACATCACCGAAGGCGAACTGTTCACGCTGCGTGTCTTGCTGGACCGGGATGCCACCCCCGCGCAGGCCGCCGAGGTGGGACGCACATTCGTCACCCAGGCCGATGCCGAGGGGTTCGTCACCGCGAACTCTGCAGAGATGGTGCTGTCCTACCCGCTGCCTCCCGGTGAGAACAACCACTTCTCTGACACATTCCAGACCAGTGTCGACATCGCCAACAGACCTACAGATGCAGTTCTCGACGCCGATCAGGTCGCTGCCGAGTTCGCCGACTGGTTACAGGCAGGGCAATCGCGGGTCGCCAAGTAGGCACGAGCGCACCCACCCGGTCAGAACTCGTCCGGATCGTCTTCGGCGTCAGCACCATTGGCGTCGGAACCGCCCCGGATCAGCGCCAGGGTTCCGGCCAGCTCGTCGGGTTTGACGAGCACCTCACGCGCCTTGGAACCCTCCGACGGGCCCACGATGCCGCGGGTCTCCATCAGGTCCATCAGCCGGCCCGCCTTGGCGAAGCCGACGCGCAGCTTGCGTTGCAGCATCGAGGTGGAGCCGAACTGTGAGGACACCACGAGTTCGACGGCCTGCAGGAAGACGTCCATGTCGTCGCCGATGTCCGGGTCGACGTCCTTGCGTTCGCCGGCCTTGGCCGCCGTGACGCCTTCGACGAACTCCGGTTCGGCCTGAGACTTGGTGGCCTCGACGACGGCGTGGATCTCCTCGTCGGTGATGAACGCGCCCTGCATACGCAGCGGCTTGTTGGCACCCATCGGCAGGAACAGGCCGTCGCCCATACCGATCAACTTCTCCGCACCCGGTTGGTCCAGGATCACGCGGGAGTCGGTCAGCGACGAGGTCGCGAACGCCAGCCGCGACGGCACGTTCGTCTTGATCAGACCGGTGACGACGTCCACCGACGGCCGTTGGGTGGCCAGCACCAGATGGATACCGGCGGCGCGCGCCTTCTGCGTGATGCGCACGATGGCATCTTCGACGTCACGCGGGGCGGTCATCATCAGGTCGGCGAGCTCGTCGACAATGGCCAGGATGTAGGGGTACGGCTTGTAGACCCGTTCACTGCCCAGCGGCGTGCTGATCTCGCCGGAGCGCACCTTCTCGTTGAACACGTCGATATGACGCACTCGGGACGCCTTCATGTCCTGATAACGCTGTTCCATCTCCTCGACCAGCCAGGCCAGCGCCGCCGCGGCCTTCTTGGGCTCGGTGATGATCGGCGTGATGAGGTGCGGAATGCCTTCGTACGGCGTGAGTTCCACCATCTTCGGGTCGATCAGGATCATCCTGACCTCTTCCGGGGTGGCCCGCGCCAGCAGTGACACCAGCATCGAGTTGACGAAGCTGGACTTACCGGAGCCGGTGGAACCGGCCACCAACAGGTGCGGCATCTTGGCCAGGTTGGCCGAGACGAAATCGCCTTCGATGTCCTTGCCCAGTCCGATCACCAACGGGTGGTGATCACGACGCGTCGACGGCGCAGTGAGCACGTCGGACAGCCGGACCATCTCGCGGTCGGTGTTGGGCACCTCGATACCGACGGCGGACTTGCCGGGGATCGGGGCCAGCATGCGGACGCTCTCGGTCGCGACCGCGTAGGCGATGTTGCGGTGCAGCGCGGTGATCTTCTCGACCTTGACGCCCGGGCCGAGCTCGACCTCGTAGCGGGTGACCGTCGGGCCGCGGGTGCAGCCGGTGACCGCGGCGTCGACCTTGAACTGTTCGAGCACCGAGGTGATGGCGGCTTCCATCTGATCGTTGGCGGCGGTGCGCAGTTTCGGCGGGTCACCGGCGATCAGCAGATCCAGGGACGGCAGCGTGTAGGGACCCTCGACCACGCGGTCCATCACCAGCGTGTCGTCGGCCGCCTTCTTCGCTTCGGCCTTGGGTTCGGCCTTCTTGCGCCGCGGCTTGACGGCCGGCTCCGGGATGGTCGGGGCGTCGGTGTCCTCGGGCAACGGGTAGTTGTCCATCGGCGTGCCGGTCGGCGTCTTGGGTGCCTCGATGGCAGCCGTCGGCCAGGACTGGGGTTGGGCGTCGCCTCGGGCGACATCGTCGTCGTAGTAGCCGTCGGAGTAATCGTCGGGCCCGTCGTCGTACTCGTCGGCGTAATCCCCGTCGTAGTCGTCGTACTCGTCGTCGTAGCCGTCACGGAATGCCCTGGTGCTGAACATGGCGCGCAGCGTCGAGGGCACTTCCCGGATCGTCGTGCCGGTGATCAGGAGCAACCCGAACAGCACTCCGATGAACAGCAGTGGCGCGGCGATCCACTCGGTCAGGCCGTCCGACAGCGGGCCACCGATGGCGAAGCCGACGAACCCGGCGGCGTGCTGACGGGCGATCGGATCCTGCGGCGACCCCGACCACAGGTGCCACAGCCCGAGCATCGGAAGCGCGATCATCGCCGAGCCCAGGATCAGTCGCGGGCGCGATTCCGGGTCGGGCTCGGTGCGCATCAGCACGACGGCGATGACACCGAGGATGACGGGCGCCAGGACCACCGGGCCGCCGATCAGCGTCCGCAGCGCGGTGTCGATCCACTGCCCCACCGGGCCGGCCGCGTGGAACCAGGAGCTCGCGGCGACGACGACGGCGACGCCCAACAGTGCGAGCGCCAGCCCGTCGCGGCGGTGGCCCGGCTCGATATCACGGGCGCGGCCCACCGAGCGCGCGGTCGACCCGGCCCCCTTGGCGAGCATCAACCAGCCGGCACGAGCGCCTTGGCCCAGCTTCTGACCGGCCACTGATACCGGCGAGGTCTGCGGGCGTCGGGCGGGCTTGCGTCGCGGCGCAGCCGGTCGGCCCGAGCGGGCCGGCGCCGGACGCCGGGACCCGCCCCGCGAGCTGGCGTTTGACCTGCTCGAACGCGCTCCGGATCGGCCGGCGGTCTTGTTAGCCATGTGTGCAAGCCTAGTCGCATATGCCCCACAACCACCATCTGCCACACGGGTCACAAGACGGTATCGAATGACACTTAGCCATACTCATCGAATTCGCCGCCCTATCGCTTAGGGTGGACACTCGTCCAGTTTCGGCACTCATCGAGGAGTTCTACACACATGCCAGTTGTCGTCGTCGCCACCATGAAGGCCAAGCCCGAGTCCGTCGACGCCGTGCGCGAGGCCTGCACCAAGGCGGTCGCGGCCGTGCATGAAGAGCCGGGCTGCCAGCTCTATTCGCTGCACGAGACCGATGGCACCTTCGTGTTCGTCGAGCAGTGGGCTGACGCCGATGCCCTCAAGGCACACAGCACCGCGCCGGCGATCGGCGCGCTGTTCGGCACCGTGGGCGAGCTGCTCGACGGCGCCCCCGATATCAAGATGTTGCAGCCGGTCGTGGCGGGTGACCCCGCCAAGGGGCAGCTGCGTAGCTGATGAACGCCGCCGCTCCCCTGGCCGGCAAGGTCGCGTTCATCACCGGCGCCGCCCGTGGCCAGGGGCGGGCCGAGGCCCTGCGCCTGGCCGCCGATGGGGCCGACATCATCGCCGTCGATCTGTGCGACCAGATCGACTCGGTGCCCTATCCGTTGGCCACCCCCGAGGACCTGGCCGAGACCGTCGCGCTCGTCGAAAAGGCGGATGCACGCATCGTGGCCACGCAGGCCGACGTCCGGGATGAAGAGGCGCTTCGGAGTGCCCTGCGAACCGGCGTCGACCAACTCGGCCGGCTCGACATCGTCGTCGCCAACGCCGGGATCGCCCCGATGCAATCAGGGCCCGAGGGCTGGCGCGACGTCATCGACGTGAACCTCAGCGGGGTGCATCACACCGTGGAGGTGGCCATCCCGATCATGATCTCCCAGGGCGACGGCGGATCGATCGTGTTGATCAGCTCGGCGGCCGGCCTCATCGGCATCGGTGGCGGTGATCGCGGTTCACTCGGCTACACCGCCGCCAAGCACGGGGTGGTCGGACTGATGCGCGCATATGCCAACCACCTTGCGCCGCATAGCATCCGAGTCAACACCATCCATCCCACCGGGGTGGACACGCCGATGATCAACAATGACTTCACCCGGTCCTGGCTTCGACAGGTTGCCGAAGAATCCGACACCCCCACCGACATGGGCAATGCCCTGCCGGTGGGCGCGCTGGCCGCCGAAGACATCGCCAACGCGGTGGCGTGGCTGGTTTCGGATCAGGCCCGCTATGTCACCGGGGTGACGCTCCCGGTGGATGCGGGCATCGTGAACAAGCGTTAGCAGGCAACCAATGCGTCGAGCTCGGCAGCGTCGGCGCCGGCCAGCCGGCGGTGCATCGCCTTGGCGATACGTCCGGCCTGGAGCTTGGCCCGTTCGGCGTGCGGGCCCTGATAGAGCTCGTCGACGGTCTCGGTCCACAACGTCAGCCATCGCACGAAATGCCGCGCGGCCAACGGATGGCGGCCGTGCAGATCACGGTGCACGGTGAGCGCACTACCGTGGTAGAGGCCGGCCCGAAACAGCACGGTCTCCCAGAAATCGCACATGACCGGCAGGTGGGAGCGCAGACCCTTGGCGCGCAATTCGGCGAACGGCTCGGCAAGCACCGGGTCCGACAGCGCCTTGCCGTAGAAGCGCCACAACAGCAACTCGACGTCGTCGCGGCTTGTCAGGTCCTCAGCCATCGGAGGAAAGCCTTCCTGGGCCGGTTGCCCGCCCTAGTTTCTACAACCGTTTCTTGTATAAACTGTAACCATGATCTCTGCGATCGGGAAGCGTCGAGTCGACGTCCTGCGCACACTGAAAGCCTCGGACGACCCGATGACGATTGCGCAGATAGCTGCCGAACTCGCAGTCCACGCGAACACCGTGCGGTTTCACCTCGAGCATCTAGAGGCTGCCGGGCAGGTGGAACGTGTCGAACCTCACCAACGCACTCCGGGCCGGCCCGCGCAGCTGTATCAAGCGGTGCGTCGCATGGACCCGACCGGACCGACGCGCTACCGGCTGCTCGCCGAAATCCTGGCCAACGGATTGGCGGTCGACGACGACCCCGCGGCCAAGGCCCGCGAGATGGGTCTCGCCTGGGGACGCACGATGGACAAGCCGGCAGATGACTCCCCCGTCGAAGCCTTGGTGCGTCTGCTCGACGACACGGGTTTCGCTCCGGAACCACCTGCGGACGGCCGACTCAACCTCCGCCACTGCCCGTTTCTCGATCTCGCCCGGACCCGGGCCGCGGTGGTGTGCCCGATCCACCTCGGCCTCATGCAGGGCGCGCTGGAAAGCTGGCAGGCGCCCGTTGCCGTGGAGCGGCTCGACGCCTTCGTCGAACCGGATCTGTGCGTGGCCCATCTGGGCCCGAAAGGAGATTGATTATGAATGCCGGTCTGGCTGTCGCAGTCGCGGTCGCCTTCTGCTGGCTGGGCATGGTGCTGGCGATCTCGTTCATCGAGGCGCCGTTGAAGTTCCGGGCACCTGGTGTGACGCTACAGATCGGACTCGGCATCGGCCGCAGGGTTTTTCGTGCCCTCAATTCCGTGGAGGCCGCCTTCGCCGTCATCGTCATCGTGATGTTCGCGCTGCACCGGCCATCCGCAGCAGTGATCACCGCTTTCGCAGTTGCCATCGTGGCGCTGGCCGTTCAACTGATTGCGGTGCGGCCCAAGCTGACTCAGCGCTCGGACGCCGTGCTGGCGCTTGCCCCGGGTGAGGAGCCGGCCGGGCGGTCCCAGGTGCACTACGTCTACGTCGCGTTTGAACTCATCAAAGTGATCGCCCTGCTGACCGGCGGAATCCTGCTACTTGCCGGCTGACTCCACCGACGGTGTATCGACCCGGACCACAAGGCCTTTCGAATACGGCCGGTGCGGGTCACGCGGATCGGTCTCGGGAAGAATCAGACGCCAGCCCTGGTTCGGGTTCTTGTCCCCGGCCACCAGAAAACCGCCCCGGGCATCGGGACCGGCCAGTTCGTCGGCACTGCGAATCCGGCCGCCCGCGAACAGATCCCCAGCCTGGTCAAGTGCTGCCGGATCCGCAGCCAACCGTCCGAGCCAGGAGACGATCACATCATGCGCGTACGCCGCCTGCGCAGCCGGCAACCGGACGTCGATCAGGATCGCCGTCTTGGCATCAGGCACACCGGCGGGATACACGTCGCACAGGATTCCGCCGCGCATCACCCGGTCGTAGAAACGACGCATCAGGATGGCCGGCATGAGTTTGGTGCCGCCGAACAAGAACGCGAACCACACTGCCACAAGCACTGTGAACACAACCATGTTCTGGTGATCACGGGTTGCGATGGCGTAGGCCACCACACACAGGAGGTATGCCGCGCCGATGGCCATCATCGTCACGAACGCACGGAACAGGTGCGGATACTCCACTGCACGTTTGATGTCGTCCGCTGAGTTGAGCGGAGGAATCGGACGGCGACGCTCGAAGGCACCTGTGGGGAGGCTCACCAAGCCAATCTAACGGCTGTAGAGGGCCGCCCAGTGCATCAATTCGGCTAGATCTCGATGACCGTCGGCACAATCATCGGCTGGCGCCGGTAGGTCTCCCCGACCCACTTGCCCACCGTGCGTCGGACGGCCTGGGCGATCCGGGTCGGGTCCGTGATGTTGTCGGCGGCAAGGCTTTCCAGCTCACGCTCGACGTTGCGGGCTACCGGTTCCAGCGCCTTGGGGTCCTCGGAGAACCCGCGGGAATGCAGGTGGGCCGGACCGGCGGGTTTGCCGGTATCGCGATGCACAACCACCGTGACCGCCACGAAACCCGATGAGAGGATGAGGCGTTCACCCAGCGTGGCGTCACCTACGTCGCCGGTGATCAACCCGTCCACGAACATCTTGCCGACAGTCACCGCGCCGGCGATCGACGCCCTACCGGCCACCAGGTCCACGCTCACCCCGTTCTCGGCGAGCACGATGTTCTCCGGCGGTACCCCGGTGCTGGCGGCCAGCGCCGCATTGGCCCGTAGATGACGCCAGGTACCGTGCACCGGCATCACGTTGCGCGGCCGCACGCCGTTGTAGAGGAACAGCAGCTCCCCTGCATAGGCGTGACCCGAAACATGCACGCGCGCTTGGGCATTGGTCACCACTCGGGCGCCGATCTTGGCCAGCGCGTCGATCACCCCGTAGACGGCTTCCTCATTGCCCGGGATCAACGACGAGGACAGGATGATCAGATCGCCTGCGGTCAGCGTGATGCTGCGGTGCTCGCCCCGCGACATCCGGGACAACGCGGCCATCGGTTCGCCCTGGGTGCCCGTGGTGATGAGCACAACTTTTTCCGCCGGCATCATCTCGGCGGCCCCGATATCGAGGATGTCCGCGTCGGCCACCCGCAGGTAACCCAGCTCTCGCGCGATGCCCATGTTGCGCACCATCGAGCGCCCGACGAACGAGACCCGCCGGCCCAGCGCCACCGCGGCATCGATGATCTGTTGCACGCGATCGACATTCGAGGCGAAGCAGGCCACGATCACCCGGCCCTCGGCGCCGCGGATCAATCGGTGCAGCGTCGGGCCGACCTCACTCTCGGACGGGCTGACACCCGGGTGTTCGGAGTTCGTCGAGTCGCACAGGAACAGGTCCACCCCGGCGTCGCCGAGCCGCGACATGCCCGGCAGATCGGTCGGGCGTCCGTCGAGCGGCAGCTGGTCGAGCTTGATATCGCCGGTGTGCAACACGGTGCCGGCCCCGGTGTGGATCGCCACCGCCAGACAACCGGGAATCGAGTGGTTGACCGCGAAGTACTCGCACTCGAAGACGCCGTGGCGGCTGCTCTGCCGCTCGGCGACCTCGACGAACACCGGCTTGATGCGGTGCTCACGGCACTTCTCCCGGATCAGTGCGATGGTGAACTTGGACCCCACCACCGGGATGTCGGGGCGCAGCTTGAGGAGGAATGGAATCGCTCCGATGTGGTCCTCGTGGGCGTGGGTGACGACGAGTGCCTCGACATCGTCGAGGCGGTCTTCCACGTGACGCAGATCCGGCAGGATCAGGTCGACACCGGGCTCATCGTGCCCGGGAAACAGCACCCCGCAGTCCACGATCAACAACCGGCCCAGGTGCTCGAACACCGTCATGTTGCGGCCGATTTCGCTGATTCCGCCCAGCGCGGTAACTCGCAGACCGCCGGTGGCCAAGGGCTTGGGAGGCGCGAGTTCGGTGCTCACTATCGCAACACCGCTGCCGCACGCATATCGGCGGCCAGCGCCTCGATTTCAACAGGGCTGGCGGGAATCTGCGGCAGCCGCGGCAGCCCCGCATCGAACCCCTGCAAGCGCAGACCTTCCTTGGACATGGTGACCCCGCCGAGGTGGGCCTGGGCGCGGGCCAGCGGAGCCAACGACAGGTTGATCTTGCGAGCGGTGGCGACGTCTCCAGAGATGAACGCAGTCAACATATCTCGCAACTGACCGGCGGCCAGGTGCCCCCAGACGCTGACGAAGCCGACGGCGCCCATGGCCAGCCAGGGCAAATTCAACGTGTCGTCGCCCGAGTAGTACGCCAGTCCGGTCTCGGCCAGGATCTGGCCGCCGCCGTGGAGATCGGCCTTGGCATCTTTGATGCCCACGATGTTGGGATGCCCGGCCAGGATGCGGATGGTCTCCCAGGCGATCGGGATCGAGGACCGCGGCGGGATGTCATAGAGCAGATTGGGCACGTCCGTGGCGTCGGCCACCGCGGTGAAGTGCGCGATCAGACCGGCCTGCGGGGGCCGCGAGTAGTACGGCGTCACGACCAGCAGACCGTGCGCCCCCTCGGCCGCGCTGGCTTTTGCCAGGTGCACACTGTGGGCCGTGTCATAGCTGCCGGCGCCGGTGATGATCCGGGCCCGATCCCCGACGGCCTCGAGCACCGTGCGCAGGAGCGCGAGCTTCTCCTCATCGGAAGTGGTCGGCGATTCGCCGGTGGTTCCCGAGAGCACCAGGCCGTCACAACCGGCGTCGACCAGGCGATTGGCCAGGCGAGCAGCGGTATCGAGGTCCAGCGAGCCGTCGGGCTTGAACGGGGTCACCATTGCGGTCAACACCGTGCCCAACTGCGCTGTTACATCGATTCCGCTCGTACTCACGCGCCAAGATTACCCCGGCCGATTCGGTCCTCCGTCGCCGTCCTGACCGGTGGCTCCGTCAAGCCTCCGTCGCCAAAGGAGACGTTGCCACCTCACTACCGTCCGCCATCGTCGAAATCTCGAAATCGGAGAACACCGCCGGGGCCGCCTCGAGGAGCTCGCGCAGGCAGGCGATGGCCAGCCGGCGGATCTCCACGTCGGCATGTTCACTGGCCCGCATCGCGATGAAGTGGCGCCAGGCGCGGTAGTTCCCGGTGACCACGATGCGCGTTTCGGTGGCGTTGGGCAGTACCGCCCGGGCGGCTTGACGGGCCTGCTTGCGGCGCAGCACAGCGTTGGGTTGGTCAGCGAACTTGGCTTCCAGACGCGTCAACAGTTCGGCGTAGGTCGCCCGGCTGGCGTCGGCGGCCTTGGTGAAGATCTCGACCAGCTCCGGATCGTCCTCGAACCCCGGCGGGACCACGACCTCGGCGTCGTTCTCCGGTACATAGCGCTGTGAGAGCTGTGAGTAGGAGAAGTGCCGGTGGCGGATCAGCTCGTGGGTGGCCGATCTGGAGATACCGCTGATGTAGAAGGACACCGAGGCGTGTTCGAGCACCGAGAAGTGCCCGACGTCGATGATGTGGCGGATGTAGCCGGCATTGGTGGCGGTTTTCGGGTTGGGCTTCGACCAGCTCTGGTAGCAGGCCCGGCCGGCGAACTCGGTGAGCGCGGGCCCGCCCTCGGCATCGGTGCTCCACGGCACGTCCGGAGGGGCCACGAATTCCGTCTTGGCGATCAGCTGCACGCGCAGCGGCGCGATCTCGGCCACAGAATCACCTTACTGTCGGCGCCCCCGAGTGATCCGCAGCGTGTCGCTTTCTACCGCTGGGGTGTTGACCGGCCGCTTCACGTCTCCGTTGTGCACCGGTTTCCACATCAGGGTCGTGGTTCGGCGCGTGCAACAACCCCACGGTAGAAACCGGCGGTGAGCCGCCCCGCCGTCGCGGCCTACACCGGACTTGTCGGACCCCTCATCTTTACTGTCCTGTTCCCCGGACACCGGGCGGCGGGTTCACAGCTTGGACCCTGCCCCGCCACCCGGCCCACCCGCCGGAGAAGGAAGGTCTATCGATGCTACGCAAAGCCGCCGGACCAACGGACAGCTGCGCCGACACTGTTCAGCGAAAAGTCCTGGCCCCGTTCATCTTCGGCACCACCGCCGTACTCGCACTCGCCGGTTGTGTGTCACCGGATCGAGTCTCGAAGGCTCCCGCGGGCACCCCGATCTGGGATACCGGGCTGTCCTCGTCGTCGACCCCGTCACCGGCCGCGTTGCCGCCCAGCGCCGCAGACTTCGTCGTCGGGGTGGTCATCACCGAACAGAAGTGCTTCGGCTCGGCCGGCTGTAACTACCGCTACACGATCAACCCGCAGTACATCAGCGCAAAGCCACTGCCGGAGAAGACAACTGTGGTCTTCAAGGTGACCGGTGGCGACCAAGATCAGGTCGGCAATTTCACGATCGATGCCGACGGCACGGCGACCTTCGACCGCGAGACCGGCATATCCGGTCCCGAGGGCGCCGACCTGCGGGCCACGGTCACACAAGTGCTGCCCGGGCGATGACGGACCGACGACATGGTCGCTGATCGAGGGGCAGCGACCATGTCGTCTCCCCCTTCTGTCCCCCGATCGGCGGACCTCGGTTGGGCCGGAACATCGCCCGATCAGACGACAGACGCCGGACACCCGTTCGACCACGATTGACCTACAGATACAGGAGGAACGAGATGACCTACCACGTCATGGATCTGGTTTGCGAGCGCGCCAATGAGCGGGACTGGGAACTGATCTTCGACAGCGGCCCGAACAGCGATCAGCGCACCATCGTGTGGGAGCACCTGTGCCCGGACGAAGCCGGGCAGCCCGTCGAGTTGGAGATCACGTTCAACGTGGACGGCCGGGTGGTGCAGACCGAGAAGCGTCAGGGCGGCATGTGGTGCCAGCGCACGACGCCCACCTCCGATTACGCATCGACGGAGGTCCATCTCGAGACTCTCAGCATGATCTGAGCCGGACCCCGCCGCTTTCTGCACCTGGGCTGCTGATCGACAACAGGCACGACCCAGGCGTGGAAAACGGCACACGTCAACGACGCTGGGACGCCGGCTCAATCGACGAGGACGCCGGCGCGGCGCATCGCGGCCGAGATGTGTTCGAAGTCGATCGCCAGATGTGCACGTGCCAACGCTCTGATCATCGGTTACGTGTTGATCAACGCCGACGCGCTGGCCAAGATCGGCGGGGCCGTGTGGCTCGTCATCGGTGCGATCGTGTTTGCCACCAACGTGTTCCGAGGACGCGGGGTGCCTGAACTAGCCGAGGAGCCGGAGGCAGAACCCGCTCGATGAGGGCGCTGCAGATGATCTGATCCGGCGATCTGGCTCCGTGCCGCGGGGATTGTTGGCATCCTTGGTCAACTATGGGCGACTTCGGGATCGTCGGCGCGTGGGTCATGCTCGCCGTGGTGATCCTCGGCGCGGTGGCGCTGGCCATCGGCAGCGTCCTGCTGGCCAGCCGCGTCATCGCGCGTGACACCCGCCCCGAACACAACTCGGTGTTGTCGCCGTTCCTCACAGTCGTCGGACTTGTCTACGGTGCGCTGCTCGGGTTCACGGTGGTGGTCGGATGGCAGCAGTACCTGTCGGCCGAGACCAACGTCTCCAACGAAGCCTCGACGTTGGTCACCATGTATCGCCAGACGGTGGCCATGCCGCAGCCCGAACAGGGGCAGGTCCGAGAGCAACTTCGCCGGTATGCCGCCGCGGTTCACGGCCCCGAATGGGGCAAGGAAGAGTTCGGTCCGATCAGCAACACCGGCCGGCACGCGCTCACCGAGATGTACCGCATCGTCGGCACCGCACCGTCCGACGGGACAGCAAGCACGATCAACAGCCAGTTTCTCAACCAATTGGCGGTCCTCACCTCGGACCGCAGCGCACGAATCCTCAACTCAAATCCGAGGATTCCGACGCTACTGTGGTGCGCCCTGATCTTCGGAAGCCTGGTTGTGATCAGCCTTGCCAGCTTCATGCGGCTGGCGAACAGCCGTGCCCACCTGATTCTGGTCAGTGCGGTGACCGTCCTGCTTTCGTTGTTGCTCTTCCTGATATTCATGCTGGACCACCCGTACGGCCCCATGGGCGTCACCCCGCACCGGTTCGAACACGCCGTAATGGTGTTCGATCTGATCGATCGCGGAACCTGAGGCGCTCAACCGAGGGCGTGTCGCAGAGCCGTAGCAAGGTCACCGCGCTCACCGACCGTGACATCGCCGACGCCCAGCCAGCCGGCCATCGCCCGCAGCTCCCCCGCCAGCGCGGGCGCTACCCGTGCCGCGTCCTGACCTTCCTCGGTGAACGCGCCCAGCACCTGCAGGGCGGCGTCCGTGCGTTTGAGGTCGACCCGCGCCACCAGTTCCCCGTCGAGCAGGAACGGCCATACGTAGTAACCGAATTGGCGTTTGGGCGCCGGGGTGTAGATCTCGATCCGGTAGTGGAAGTTGAACAGCCGTTCCACCCGGGGCCGGAAGAAGATCAGCGGGTCGAACGGGCACAGCAGGGCAGTCCCACGGTCATCACGCGGCAGGTTCTGGCCCGCGCGCAGATAGGCCGGCGTGGCCCACCCTTCGACCTCCACCGGCTCGAGTTCCCCATCGGCGACCAGCTTCGCGATTGCCGGCTTGACCTGCCGGGCCGACATCCGGAAATAGTCGCGGATATCGGCCTCGGTGCCGATTCCCAACGCGGTGGCCGCACGTAGGGCCAACTCGCGAACCGCCTCCTCGTCGTCGACCTGCCGGTCGAGCACCTCCGGCGGCAGGACCCGCTCGGTGAGGTCGTAATGCCTTGCGAACCCGACACGGGTCGCGGTGGTCAGAACTCCCGATGACCACAACGCCTCGGCCACCCATTTGGTCTCGCTGCGGTCCCACCACGGCCCCTTGCGACCGCGCGGCTCGGCTTCCAGATGTGCCTCGATCTGCCCCGCGGTGGCGGGCCCGAGCTCGGCCACTGCCGCCACGATGTCCTCGGCGAGCTTGGGGTTCTTGCGCACGATCTCCCTGCCCCACCGGCCATGGGTGTATTCGCGCATCCGCCACCGCAGCAGCGGCCAGTCCTCGACCGCCATCAGCGCGGCCTCATGCGCCCAGTACTCCACCAGAAGCCGTGGCGAACGGGCACTGTGCGACCATGCCGCGCGGTCGACTATCTCGCGGTCATACGGCCCCAGCCGGCTGAACACCGGCGCGTAGTGTGCCCGCACCGCCACGGACACCGAATCCAGTTGCAGCACCTGGATACGGGAGATCAGCGTGCGCAGGTGGGCGCGGCTGACCGGCCCGCGAGGTTTGGCTTGACGGAAACCCTGCGCGGCGACGGCGATGCGGCGAGCCTGTGCCGCAGTGATGGTGGCCACCTTGTCATCGTTCCCTACATGCCCGACAAGTACCGGAGCGGACCGAATTGGATACTGGTTCGCGTGGCGTTCGACTGGGATGCGTTCGAGACGGATTTGACCTTGGCCGCTGCCGATGCGGTGCGCACGCTGATCGCGTCAGCCCCCTCCGAGACGCCGTATGCGGTGGCATTCAGCGAGTTCTACGCCGAGACCACCGGGGTGATCTACCTGCCGAATCTCGCACTGGCCACCGAGGAATCGGTCGACGATCCCGATTGCCGGTTCAGTCCGCCCGATTGGCAGTACCAGGACGACGAGTGGGATAAATCCGACCCGCCGTGGGGGGATCGACTCTGCGCTGCGGTGACGGGACTTCCCCGCGCCCAGTGGGAGCAGGAGTGGGATCGCTTCGCCCAGGCGATGATGACGGTCGCCGCCGGAACCCGCCGCGCCCTCGTCGCCGAGGGCACCCTGCCCGAGAGTGCGGTGGTCTATCTCGACGACGAAGCCGGCGACCTCCTGGTTCGTTCGGTCACCCCAGAGGAGTTGCGGCGCCACTTTCCCGAATATGCCGCCGCTGCCGAGGCCGAGCGGGCCGTTCTGGCCATGCCGGTCCCCCGGCGCATTGAAGCGCTGGCCGTGGCGGCGGGCCTCATCCCCGGGCCACCGTCGGAGTTGGGAGCCGAACGTGCCGCCGAGCTGCTGATCGCGTCGGGTGATGCCGCCGTGCCGGTGGGGATCGCCGCGCTGGCCCGACGCGACACCGCGTGGAGAGGCGCCAAGCTCCTGGCCGACCTGAACCTGCCGACCCCCGACGTCCTCAAGGCCCTCTGGGCGGTCGTGCCGCTGAAAGGCAATGGCCACGACTGGGCGGCTGCCGCCCTCGGCCGGCTCGGCGCGGGCCGGCAGGTGCTGGCCCGCTCAGATTTGCCTCCGGCTACCCGGGCAGCGGCGGTGACGGCGCCCTTCACCTCGTTTCGCGATCACGGCCGCGGTTCTGCCCCGCTGGATTATGAGCTGCTGGCCGCGGGTTTGGCCGACGGATCGATCGCGGGTCTGGTGGCCGATGGCCTCAAGCCGGGGCGTGGCTACTGCACGCTCACCGTCGCCGATCTCGCGGGCGTGCGGCCCGGGCTGGACCACGTCGAACCGGTGATCCGGCGCCACGCGGTCGCCGTCATCAGCGATCTCATCGGCCCGATGGGACCTGGCGACGTCGACCCTGACGAGGTGAGCGCACTGCGGCAGCAGATTACGGCGCTGGCCACCGACGATCCCGACGGTGAGGTCCGTCGGCTGGCCGGCTACCGCGTGCGCACGTAACTGCAGAACCGGTATCGCAGCCCCGAGGCGCTGGTCAACCACTCACCCGTGGTTTTGGTCCACGACGCGTCCAGCGCGGGAGCCAGGGCATCCCCCTCCGCCGGTGGCAGGTCGATGTCGATCTCGGTCACCTCGCAGCGGACCGCGAACGGAAGTGCCTGGGCATAGATCTGCGCGCCGCCGATCACCCAACCGCGGAAGACATCGTCGAGTCCGGCCAGGACCTCGGCCCCGTCGGCGACGTATCCCGGATTGCGGGTGATGACGACGTTGCGCCGCCCGGGCAACGGACGGACCTTGGCCGGCAGCGATTCCCACGTCAGCCGCCCCATCACCACCGTCTGCCCGAGGGTGAGCTGTTTGAACCGGGCCTGGTCCTCGGGCAAGTGCCAGGGGATGTCGTTGTCCCGACCGATGACGCCCGAGGTCGACTGGGCCCAGATCATCGCCAGTTGTCGAAGATCATCGGTCATACCGCGACGGGCGCCTTGATCGCCGGGTGCGGATCGTAATTGACGATCGCGATGTCCTCGTAGGTGTAATCGAAGATCGAATCACGATGCGCCAGAACAAGTTCCGGATAGGGCCTGGGGTCGCGGCTGAGCTGCAGGGCCACCTGCTCGACGTGGTTGTCGTAGATGTGGCAGTCACCGCCGGTCCAGACGAACTCCCCGACACCCAGGCCGGCTTGCGCGGCCATCATGTGGGTCAGCAACGCGTAACTGGCGATGTTGAACGGCACGCCGAGGAACAGGTCGGCGCTGCGCTGATACAGCTGGCAGGACAACTTGCCGTCCGCCACATAGAACTGGAAGAACGCGTGGCACGGCGGCAGGGCCATCTGCGGGATCTCACCGACGTTCCACGCCGAGACGATGTTGCGCCGCGAATCGGGGTCGTTCTTGAGCAGCTCCAAGGCCGCCGAGATCTGGTCGATGTGCTCACCAGAGGGCGTCGGCCACGACCGCCACTGCACGCCGTACACGGGACCGAGATCGCCTGTCTCACTTGCCCATTCGTCCCAGATCGTGACACCGTGCTCTTGCAGCCAACGCACGTTGGAATCACCGCGCAAAAACCACAGCAACTCGTAGATCACCGACTTGGTGTGCACCTTCTTGGTGGTGATCAACGGAAAACCGGCGGCCAGGTCGTAACGCATCTGATGCCCGAACAGGCTGCGGGTGCCGGTGCCGGTGCGATCGGATTTGGGTACGCCCTGCTCGGTCACCTTCCGCAGCAGGTCCTCGTACGGAGTCTGGATCGGCACGCCCTCAGCTTACGTGCCGGCGCAGGGAGTAGAACGGTAGCCATGCCGACCACCAAGGACACCATCACCACGCCCGCCGGAACCTGCACCGTCACCCTGGCCACCCCCGAAGGCACGGGACCATGGCCGGGCATCGTCATGTATCCCGATGCCGGCGGAGCCCGTGCCACGTTCGACGAGATGGCCGCGCAGCTGGCCGGCTACGGCTACGCGGTGCTGGTTCCCGACATGTACTACCGCGATGCCGACTGGGCTCCGTTCGAGATGGCGACGGTGTTCGGTAACCCCTCCGAGCGTCAACGTCTGTTCGCCATGATCAAGAAGGTGACCCCGGAGATCATGGCGGATGACGCCACAGCGTTCTTCGACTACCTGCAGTCCCGGCCGGAGGCCAAGGGCGAGAAGTTCGGCACCACCGGCTACTGCATGGGCGGGCGCACGTCACTGGTGGTCGCCGGGCGCGTGCCCGACCGGGTCGCCGCCGCAATGTCCTTCCATGGCGGCGGGCTGGCCTCCGACGATCCGGGCAGCCCACACCTGTTGGCCGACAAGATGACGGCGGCGGTCTACGTGGGCGGCGCCAAAGGCGACGCGTCGTTCACCGCCGAGCAGGCCAAGACCCTCGATGCAGCCTTGAGCGAGGCCGGCGTCGAGCACACCATCGAAACATATGACGCGGCACATGGTTTCGCGGTTCCGGACAATGCGCCCTACGACGAGGCAGCCGCCAAACGGCACTGGGCGGCAATGGAGAGCTTCTTCGGCGCCCACCTGGGTTGAGCGTCGGCCCCTGGCGGGGTCGACGGATCCGGCTGCGCCCTATGACTTGTCGTTGCGGTGCAGGAACGTGCGGATCGCCCGGGCCACACCCCGGCCCGCATAGATGCCGGCTGCCACGGACACGATGATCATCGCGACGAACATGACCAGCCAGTTGGTCCGGCTGTGGCTGACGTTCCACCAGACGATCGTGAACAGCACCGCGCAGACGAAAACGACGATGTCCCGCCAATTCCCGCGGTAGGACATTGCGGCTTCGCGGATTTCTCGGCCGCGGTCACTCGCGTCGATCAAGCCGTCGATACGTTCGTCGATGCTGGCCTTGAGCCGCGCCTTGCGTTCGACGTCCTCGGCCGGCAACCGGTCCAGCAGGTCGAGATCCTTGGCGATCATCCCACGGATGTCCGGCGGCTTGAGATTGCCGGCGATCACTCCGAGCATGGCGCCGCCCGCTATCGGGGCGGCACCAAGAGCCAGTTCGGCGATACCCGGCATCGTTTCCCTCCATCACTCCATGAGCATTGCGGCCAGGGTGCCACCGAGCTCGTAGCCGCGTTCCCGGACACCGGCATCGACCGCACCGGTAACTTCAAGTACGTCAGCCGCTTTGGTCAACGCCAAGCCCGTGACGATCCTCTCGACAGCGTTTACCGCACCGGCCGTGTCATTGTTGCCGTGTACCCACAGACCGTACGGCCGCCCGGCCACATGGTCCAGGCTCGGGTAATACACCGTGTCGAAAAAGTGTTTCAACGCGCCGCTCATGTAACCGAAATTGGCGGTGGTGCCGAACAGATAGCCGTCGGCACTCAACATGTCCGGCAGCGTCGCAGCCAGCGCGGGCCTGGTTTCGATTGCCACGCCGGAGATGTCCGGATCCCGGGTCCCGGCAAGCACCGCCTCCAGCAGCTCCCGCGTCGCCGGCGAGGGCGTGTGATGCACCACCAGCAACGTCTTCGTCATGCCGAGCGTTGTTCCTGCATCCGCACCGCCGTACGCATGGTCTCCCGGGCGCGGCCGCGATCACCGGCGAAGTCATAGGCGCGGGCCAGGCGGTACCAGCGAATCCAGTTGTCCGGATCGGCCTCCAGTTCGGCTTTGACGGTGGCGAACAGCTCATCGGCGGCGTCCCGCTCGATGCGCCCCGAGGGCCGTGTCGGCAGATCACTGACGTCAAGTTCCATGCCTTGCTCGCGCGCGAGACGAGCCAACCGCTGGTGGGCCAACCCGGCACGCAGGGTGGTGACCAATACCCAGATACCGATCAGCGGGAACACCAGCAGCGCCAAGCCCAGGCCGATCGCGGCGGGCTCACCGGAGGTGATGAAGACGAACGCGGCGCGCCCGAGCATCACGAAATAGGCGATCAAGGCCAGGCACATGAAGCCGATCACCAGTTGGATGCGCAGCGACCGCGCGCCGTCGTTCACGACAGATCGAGCAACGGTTCAATGCCGATGGTCAAGCCGGGCCGCTCACCGATCTTGCGGACCGCCAGCAGCACCCCGGGCACAAACGAGGACCGGTCGAGACTGTCGTGACGGATCGTCAAGGTCTCCCCCTGCGTCCCGAACAGCACCTCCTGATGCGCCACCAACCCGGCCAGTCGCACCGAGTGCACCGGCACGCCGTCCACATCGGCACCGCGGGCCCCGTCCAGGCCGGTGCTGGTGGCATCCGGGTTGGGCGGCATGCCTTTTCGCGCCTCGGCGATCAGCTTGGCGGTACGTGCGGCCGTGCCCGACGGCGCGTCGGCCTTGTGCGGGTGATGCAGCTCGATGATCTCGACGGACTCGAAATACCGCGCCGCCTGCTGGGCAAAGTGCATGGACAGCACCGCACCGATGGCGAAGTTCGGCGCGATCAGCACCGCGGACTCGGGCTTGTCCTTGAGCCAGGTCTCGACCTGCTCGATGCGCTCCCAGGTGAAGCCGGTGGTCCCGACCACGGCGTGAATGCCGTTGTCGATGAGGAACTTCAAGTTGTCCATCACCACGTCGGGATGAGTGAAGTCGATGACCACGTCGGTCTTGGTGTCGGTGAGCTGAGACAGCGGATCGCCCGCGTCGACACCGGTCGAAAATGTCAGATCCTCCGCGGATTCGACCGCGTGCACCATGGTCGCGCCGACTTTGCCCTTAGCCCCGAGAACGCCAACTCGCATGGTTGGGAGCCTACCGCCCGGGACCGCGGGCCCCCCTTGCTCCGCGAGTGTGCGTGTTCGTCAGTAGACGCGCCGTGTTTGGTCGACACGTTGTGCACGCTCGACGCGACGTTGGGATGAGCTGGCCAAACTTGTCCCGGCCTTCGGGACTACGCGCGAGTCTAGGAGTAAGTCAAGTACCTAACCATCAAGCACGGTGCCGATAAGGTTGCGGATGCGTTGGACATACGAAACAAAGTGGAGCAATACCTTGGCGATAGGGTTGCGGGAGACCTCACCAAATCGGAAGTCGCCTACCAAGGGACCCTTCCGCATGATCCCCCCAAAGCTGGTCAGTAGTTGGGCACACGCATGATGCTCCGATTGGCCAGGAAAGGATTTGCCGTCGTCGCCGCTGCGGTATGCGTACTCGCGGGATGTTCTGACCACAAAGAATCACCTTCCGCGCCCCCGGTCATAAAAACTATGTACCCGAACTGGCCGAACGACTTGAACGGCTTCCGATTCCAATGGACAGCAGAACCCGGTATCGACCTCCTTACCGGCCCCGCGATTCCGGTGCGCGCTTACCTTGAGTCTTTTCGGACTGGATTTATGACTAAGTCATCAGCCAATACCTACCCAGGGTTTCAGCGAGCTATCCCGGACTTACCCGACCCGCGAGCCGGCTATGACGAGCATGTGCAATGGGGAGAATTGCCATTTGAGTTGAAATGGATTATGCCCGCGATCGACAAAGACATCAACTTCGGCGACGGACCTTTCTTCGGCAACGAATACTTCCATGTTATGGAACTCTCCCCACTCGCAGACCGCTACCTCGCCTACGTATGCGACGGTAAGTACAACATATTTCACCCCGCCATTGGTCATTCTGGAAAGTATGCGTCGGTGCTGGACTATCCGAGCGGAAAAGGTGATGTGCAGAAGCGCGAAGAGGCCGCGGTAACCCTGTGGCGGATCGAGTTCAAGAACGGCGACGCCGGGGATAAAACTACGCAACTCCAAGAGGGTAAAAGCCCCGCACCGATCGGCGATGTGTTCGGCGACTGGAAGATCACCGGCGCCTCACAAGGCAACTACTGGGGCAGCCTCAAGAACACTGTTCACACGCCGCGCGACCCAGACTATGTCCAGCTGCGTCAGCAGTGCCGCGACACCATGCCCCATAACCTCGAGGAACGCGCGCAGATCCTCATGAGTGTGCTCGACGCCCCACCCCCGGCCGAGCCAGCCGTCCCCGGGTGGCCCGGAAGCACTGCATAGTCAGGCGGGGTGCACGGATCGATTGACAAGGCGCCGCCGTCTACTGCGGTTCGCCACTCTTGAGCACCTGTCGAGCTCGGGTCGCCACCCACCACCCTATCTCCGTAGGCGGCCAAGCCAGCGGAGACAACGACGAAACATTCCGTCAGCCAATCCGATTGCGATTGTCGAACCTGTGGACGGATCTACCACCTACGGTAGGAGCCATGCGCCTGAACTTGCCGGCACTCGTCGCAGCAGCGGTTTTCGCCCTTGCGGGTTGTTCGAACGGAGCCGCTGACAACCATGCCGACCTCAACGGCCACACCTTTGTGTCGGTGCAGGTCGAGGGCGAACAGATCCCCGGCGGTGGCCCGTCCCGAGTTGGGTCATTTGCCTTAGTGCCTTGATTTCTCGGATGCCAGCGCGTCGAGAATGGTTTTGACCTCGACGTT
>NZ_LZJD01000043.1:0-15384 GCF_001666875.1 Mycobacterium sp. E802 | reverse complement strand
GCCGGGATTCCAGCCCGAGCCGGGGCCCGAGTCAGAGCCGGGGCGCCAGTCGTCCGAGCCCGAGCCCCGGAGGCCCCGGCCCCCGCACCGGTCCCGGTGGCGCCCGCACCGGCACCGATTTTCACGCCGCCGGCTCCGTACATTCCGCCGTTGGTCGTGTTGCCCCCGCCGCCGCGACTGCCGAACATCTTCCGTCCGCCGTGGGATCCGCCACGGCGGGAGCAACCGCAGCGGCCGTCATGGGACCCGCCGTCGCGTGATGTACCGGACTCGCCACGTTGGCCGGGCTCGGGCTCGGACGACTGGCGCCCCGGCTCTGACTCGGGCCCCGGCTCGGGCTGGAATCCCGGCCGTTCCGGCGGGTCCGATGATTGGAAGCCGGGCCGTTCCGGTGGCTCCGGCGACTGGAATCCCGGCCGCTCGGGTGGCTCCGGTGGTTCACACGGCTCCGGTGGTGGGGGGCCCATGTGGCCGTTCCCGTTCGGCGGGCACTGACAACCGTCACCTGACGTTGGCCTGCCGCTCAGTGTCACGTAGCGGCTAGCTCATCCGCACCGCCTATCCAGTCAGTATGCGATGCACCGTATTCGGTACCGGCTATCTGGGCGCGACACATGCCGCGGGGATGGCCGAGCTCGGCCACGAGGTGATCGGGGTCGACATCGACCCGGGAAAGGTGGCCAAACTCGCCGCGGGCGACATCCCGTTCTATGAACCCGGCCTGCGCAAGGTGCTCAACGACAATCTGTCCGCCGGACGGCTGCGGTTCACCACCGACTACGACGAGGCCGCCGACTTCGCCGATGTGCACTTTCTCGGGGTCGGCACCCCGCAGAAGAAGGGCGACTACAGCGCCGACCTGCGCCACGTGCACGCCGTCATCGACACCCTGGTGCCGCGGTTGCGCCGCAACGCGGTGATCGTCGGCAAGTCCACCGTCCCGGTCGGCACCGCGGCCGATCTGGCCGAGCGGGCCCGGGCGTTGGCACCGGCCGACGTCCACGTCGAGGTCGCCTGGAACCCGGAGTTCCTGCGTGAAGGTTACGCGGTGCACGACACGCTGCACCCGGACCGCATTGTCGTTGGGGTGCAGCGGGATTCGGGCCCGCACGCGACGAGAGCAGACGGAGCCAGTGGTGAGGCAGCGGTGCGGGAACTCTACGCGCCGATGATCGCCGATGGCGTGCCGTTCCTGGTCACCGATCTGGAGACCGCCGAGCTGGTCAAGGTCTCGGCCAACGCGTTCCTGGCCACCAAGATCTCGTTCATCAACGCGATCTCCGAGGTGTGCGAGGCCGTCGGCGCCGACGTCACCCTGCTGGCCGACGCACTGGGCTACGATCCGCGCATCGGCCGGCGATTCCTCAACGCCGGCTTGGGTTTTGGTGGTGGCTGCCTGCCCAAGGACATCCGGGCGTTCATGGCCCGTGCCGGTGAGCTCGGCGCCAACCATGCCCTGACATTCCTGCGTGAAGTCGACAGCATCAACATGCGCCGCCGCACCGCCATGGTGGAGCTGACCACCCGGGCCTGCGGGGGATCATTGCTGGGTGCCAACATCGCGGTCCTGGGCGCGGCGTTCAAACCCGAATCCGACGATGTGCGGGATTCCCCGGCGCTCAACGTGGCGGGGATGCTGCAGCTCAACGGGGCCGCGGTCAACGTCTACGACCCCAAGGCGATGGACAACTCGCAGCGGGTGTTCCCCACGCTGAATTACTCGACCTCGATCATCGAAGCCTGCGACCGGGCCGACGCGGTGCTCGTGCTCACCGAGTGGGCAGAATTCGTCGACCTCGATCCGGTGGAACTCGCCGACACGGTCCGCGTCAAAGTTGTTGTGGACGGCCGTAATTGCCTGGACAGCCAGCGGTGGCGGGAAGCCGGTTGGCGGGTGTTCGCCCTCGGCCGCCCGGTGGCTGCTGTTTGACGGTTGTAGAACAAAATGGGCGGTCGTAGGCTCGATCCATGCGGGAACAGATCCGGTGGATGGCCATCCACGGAGTGGTCAGGGGGATATCCGCGGTCGGGATGCGGCGCGGTGATCCGCAGGCTCGGTTGATCGCCGATCCCCAGGTGCGCGCCGACCCGGCGCCGTTCGCCGACGAGATGCGCCAGATCGGGCCGATCGTCCGCGGCCGTGCGGTCCTGATGACGTTTCACTACGACGTCGCCAGTGATCTGCTGCGGTCCGACGACTTCCGGGTGTCCCGGCTGGGCGGCAACCTGCCGCGTCCGCTGCGCTGGGTGGCCGACAAGACCGACACCGGCAAGCTGCACCCGCTGCTGCCGCCGTCCCTGCTCGCGGTGGAACCCCCCGATCACACCCGCTACCGCAAGCTGGTCTCGTCGGTGTTCACGACGCGTGCGGTCTCCCGGCTGCGTGAGCGGGTCCAGCAGACTGCCAACGACCTGCTGGACTCGATGGAACACGACGCCGGCGTCGTCGACGTCGTCGAACGCTACTGCGCGCAGCTGCCGGTCTCGGTGATCAGCGACATCCTGGGTGTTCCCGACAGCGACCGTTCGCAGATCCTGCGCTTCGGTGAGCTCGGCGCACCCAGCCTCGACATCGGGTTGTCGTGGCGGCAGTACCGCACGGTGAACCAGGGCATCGACGGCTTCGAAACCTGGCTGACCGAGCACCTGCGCCAGCTGCGTCGTGCGCCCGGAGACGATCTGCTCAGCGAGGTCATCAAGGCCTCCGAAGCCGGCGCGGCCGGTGACCCGCTCACCGAGTCCGAGCTGCGGGCGCTGGCCGGCCTGGTGCTGGCCGCCGGGTTCGAGACGACGGTCAACCTGCTGGGCAACGGCATCCGCATGCTGCTCGATCACCCCGAGCACCTGCAGACGCTGTCGGCGCGCCCCGAGCTGTGGCCGAACACCGTCGAGGAAATCCTGCGGCTGGATTCCCCGGTGCTGATGAGCGCCCGGGCCGCCCGCGTCGACACCGAAGTCGCCGGCACGCAGGTGAAGGCGGGGGAGTTGGTGATCGTGCATCTCTCCGGGGCCAATCGCGACCCCGCGGTGTTCACCGACCCGCACCGCTTCGACATCGAGCGGGAGAACGCCGGTCGTCACCTGTCGTTCTCGGGTGGCCGGCATTTCTGCCTCGGCGCCGCCCTGGCCCGGGCCGAAGGACAGGTGGGTCTGCAGACCTTCTTCGATCGGTTTCCCGACGCCCGGATCGCCGGTGCGGCCAGCCGCCGCGACACCCGCATCCTGCGGGGTTGGTCGACTCTGCCGATAGCACTCGGAAAGGCGCGCACAGCGGTAGGTTCGTGACGTGGATTTCCGAGCCGCCCTGCTCGACCAGACCCGGATCTTCGGGGAGCTGATCGCCGCCAACGATCCCGAGACGCCGGTGCCGTCATGCCCGGACTGGACGCTCAAGCAACTGTTCCGCCATGTCGGCCGCGGAAACCGTTGGGCGGCACAGATCATCTCCGAGCGCCGGGTCTCACCCCTCGACCCGCGCGAAGTGCATGACGGCAGGCCACCGGACGATCCCGAGGCCGCGATCGACTGGCTCAATACCGGTGCGGCCCAAGTCCTCAAATCCGTCGACCAGATCGGCACCGACGCCCGGGTGTGGACGTTCCTGGGCCCCAAACCCGGGGGTTGGTGGATCCGGCGGCGGCTGCACGAGGCGACGGTGCACCGCGCCGACGCGGCGCTGGCGGTCGGGACGGACTTCGATCTGCCGGCCGATCTGGCCGCCGACGCCGTCAGTGAGTGGCTTGAGATCACCACGGTGATGGCCACCAAGCGGCACGCCGATCCGCTGCCGTCGGGCTCCAGCATCCATCTGCACGCCACCGACGACGAGCTCGGGCCGACGGGGGAGTGGACGGTGGAGCACGACGAGGACGGCCTCGGATGGTCGCACAGTCACGGCAAGGGCAGCGTCGCGTTGCGCGGCCCCGCGCATGACCTGCTGTTGGCCGTCACCCGCCGGCGGAGTGCCACCGACCTCGGGTTGGACGTGTTCGGCGACACTGCCGTCTGGGACGCCTGGCTCGACCGCACGCCGTACTGAGTGGCGTACGTTTCGTTCATGACCACATCCGAGATCGCCACGGTACTGGCCTGGCACGACGCGCTGAATGACGACGACATCGACACCCTGATCAAGCTGTCCAGCGACGACATCGAACTGGGTGATGCCGCCGGGGCCGCCCAGGGGCATGCCGCCTTGCGAGAGTGGGCGGCATCGGCCGGGGCGACGGTGACGCCGGGGCGGATGTATGTGCATGACGGCGTCGTCGTCGTCGAACAGAACGTCACGAGCGCCGACGGCACCTCGCATGCCGGCGCGGCCGCGTTCCGCGTGGTGCACGACCACGTCACGTCGGTGTTCCGGCATGACACCCTGGCTGCGGCGCTGGCCGCCACCGAGCTGACCGAAAAAGATCTCGCCGGCTGACGATCAGGGCAACGCCGGCAGCACCTTGTCGAGGGTGACCGGGAGATCGCGGACGCGCACCCCGGTGGCGTGGTGAACGGCGTTGACCACCGCCGCGGCGGCGCCGACGATGCCGATCTCGCCCGCACCGCGCGAGCCCATCGGGTTGAGGTGTTCCTCGACCTCGTCGAGCCAGATCGCGTCGATGTCGGTGACGTCGGCGTGGGCGCTGATGTGATACGAGGCGAGGTCCTGGGTGACGACGTGCCCGAAGCGCGGGTCGCGGACGCTCTCCTCGTGTAACGCCATGGACAGCCCCATCGTCATGCCGCCGATCAACTGCGAGCGCAGCGTACGCGCGTTGATGGCCCGCCCCACCGAGAAGACCCCGAGCATGCGTGGGATCCGGATCTCACCGGTGTCACAGTTGACGTGGGCCTCGACGAAGTGGGCGCCGAAGGATTGCACGGTGAACTTCTCGGCATCGGGATTCTGCGGTGCCTCGGCTTCCGAGGACACCCCGACCGGTGGGTGGTCGCCGTGCTCACGACGAAACTGCTTGGCCGCGGCCACAATCGCCGAACCCCACGAGGTGATGCCCGACGAGCCGCCGGCCACCGAGGCCTGCGGCAGGTCGGTGTCGCCGATCTGCAGGTCGACCGCGGCGAGTTCACACCCCAGGGCATCGGCGGCGATCTGGGCCAACGCGGTCCACGTTCCGGTGCCGATGTCGGCGGCACCGATCTGCACGGTGTAGCAACCAGATTCGGCGTGGCTGATCCGCGCGGTGTTGCCCTCCATCGCCATACCCGGATAGGTGGCGGCGGCCACGCCCGTGCCGATATACCAGCGTCCGGCAAGGTATTTGGCCGGACGGGGATCGCGTGGAGACCAACCGAAGCGCTCGGCGCCGGTCCGCAGACACTCGACGAGGTGGCGGCCGGACCACGGCTTGCCCGATTCGGGATCGACGTCGGGGTCGTTGCGCACCCGCAGCTCGATCGGATCCAGATCGCAGGCCACCGCGAGTTCGTCCATCGCGACCTCGGCGGCGAAGGTGCCCGGACACTCACCCGGTGCGCGCATCCAGAACGGCACCGCCACGTCGAGGGCGGCCAGCCGGTGCGATGTGCGCCGGTTGGGGCTTGCGTACATCTTGCGGGAGGTGACGGCGGTCTGCTCGGCGAATTCCTTGACGGCCGAAGTCTGTTCGACGACGTCGTGGACGAAGGCGGAGATCCGGCCGTCCTTGTCCGCGCCCAACCGCAGGTGCTGGATGGTCGGGGTGCGATAGCCGACGAGGGAGAACATCTGTTGGCGGGTCAGCGTCAGTTTCACCGGTCGCCCGTTCGCCCGCTGGGCGGCCAGCAGGGCCAGGACATCGTGGGCGTGCGGTGCCCCTTTGGAACCGAACCCGCCGCCCACGTGCGGCGCGATGACCCGCAGCTGTTCGGGTTGCAGGCCGAGGATCGGGGCCAGGGTCTTGCGCACGACGTGTACGCCCTGTGTCGAGTCGTACAAGGTCACCGCCGGCTGTCCGGCGCGGGTGGCCCATTGGGCGATGCAGGCGTGCGGCTCCATCGGATTGTTGTGCTCGATGGGCGTGCGATAGGTCTGATCCACGGTCACCGCGGCGGTGGCCAGCGCCGCATCCACGTCTCCCTGATCGGAATCCGGCGGAAACGACGGATTGACCGACTCGGGTGTGTACAGCCTCGGATGGTCGGCGGTCAGTTCGGTGTCGTGCGGTTCCTCGCTATAGTGCACACGCACGAGACTGCTTGCCTCCCGTGCGATCTCGGCCGTTGAGGCCACCACCCCGCCGATGATCTGACCGCGAAAGTGCACGCGGTCGTCCTGCAGGATGGACAGTTCGCCGTCGGAGGTGTCGGCCAGGGTCGGGGCGTCGAACACCGTCAGCACGTCGAGCACTCCGTCGAGCGCGGTGGCAGCGGCGGTGTCCATCGCGGCGACGCGACCGCGGGCGACGGTGGCCTGGATGGGATGCAGGTAGACCGGGTCCTCGACGCGGTGCTCGAACGCGTAGCGCGCGGTGCCGGTGACTTTGGCCCGGCCGTCGGTGCGGGCCGTCGGTTGGCCGATCGCGTGCGGTTCGAGGATCGTCATGGCCGTCTCCGCTCGGTCAACATGCGTAGTTGGGCGACAAGCGTGCGGCGGGCCAACTCCACCTTGAACTCGTTGCCCGGCAACGGCTCGGCCTGCCGAAGCTCGGCATCGGCCGCCGCGGCAAAGTTTTCCGGTGAGGGCTGATCGCCGCGCAGCATCTCTTCGGCCCGCCGCGCCCGCCACGGCTTGTGTGCCACCCCGCCCAAAGCGATACGCGCCGAGCCGATCTGGAATGTCGAGGTGAAGGTCAGCTCGGCCGCGACCGACACCAACGCGAAGGCATAGGAGGCACGATCGCGGACCTTGCGGTAATCGGAGGCCGCGTCTGCGGGTGGGGCGGGCAACTCGACCGCGGTGATCAGGTCGCCGTGTGCCAGCACGGTGTCGCGGTCGGGTTCATCGCCGGGCAGCCGGTAGAACTCGTCGACCGGGATCCGTCGCTCGCCGTCGGCGGTCTGCACCACCACCTGGGCGTCGAGAGCGCTCATCGCCACGGCCATGTCCGAGGGGTGTACCGCAACGCAGTGTGGGGAGGCGCCCAGGATCGCGTGGTAGCGGACATATCCGCCGACCGCCGAGCAGCCGCTGCCGGGTGCCCGCTTGTTGCACGGTGTGGTGACATCTTGGAAGTACACACACCTGGTGCGCTGCAGCAGGTTTCCGGCTGTGGTGGCGGCGTTGCGCAGCTGCCCCGACGCGCCGGACAGTAGCGCCCGCGACAGCATCGGGTAGTGCGAGCGGATCACCGGGTCGGCGGCCAGATCGCTGTTGCGGACATTCGCACCGATCCGCACGCCGCCGTCAGGGGTCGTGGCGATCTCGGAGAGCTCGAGCCGGCTGACGTCGACCAGGAGATCAGGTTCGGCCACACCAAGTTTCATGTGGTCGACGAGATTGGTTCCGCCGGCGAGATAGGCCGCCCGCGGGTGGGTGGTCAGCGTCGCCACCGCGTCGGACGGGCTGGTGGCCAGGTGATAGTCGAACGGTTTCATCGGGTCGACGCCCGCCCGATCGCCGCGACGATGTTCGGGTACGCCGCGCAGCGGCACAGGTTGCCACTCATCCGTTCGCGAATCTCCTCATCGGTGAGGATCGGAGGCAGATCGAGGTCGGGGGTGACGAAACTGGGCGACCCAGCCTTGGCCTCGTCCAACATGCCGACGGCAGAACAGATCTGGCCGGGCGTGCAGTAGCCACACTGGAAGCCGTCCTCGTCGCAGAACGCTTGCGCCACCGGATGCAGCTCACCGTCCTGCTCCAGTCCGGCCGCCGTGGTGATCTGCGCCCCGTCGGCAGCGACGGCGAACGTCAGGCAGGTGGTCACGCGGCGGCCGCCCAGCAAGACGGTGCACGACCCGCACTGGCCGTGGTCGCACCCCTTCTTCGGTGCGGTCACCCCCAACGTTTCCCGCAGGGCGTCCAGCAGGGTCATGCGGTTGTCGACGGTCAGCTGACGGCGTGATCCGTCGACCTCGAGGGTCACGTCGCTGTGATGGGGCTGGCTCACCGTCGCCGGGTACCCCGGGCGGTGCCGGTCAAACGTGCCGGGTCACTGCCTGCTGGTTTGTGGGGTGGCCAGCACCGCGGCGATCCCCGTCGTCAACGGCACCGAAAGGGCCAGGGCGATACCACCCACTGCGGACCGGGCGATCTCGATCGCCACGCTCTCACCGGTCAGCACGTCGGCCAGTGACCGGTTGGCCACGCTGAACAACAACAGCAGCGGCAGCGCGCTGCCGGCGTAGGCCAGCACCAGCGTGTAGACCGTGCTGGCGATGTGATCGCTGCCCACCCGCATGGCGCCGGTGAAAATCGACCTCCGGCTACCGCCGTGCTCGGCGAGCTCAAACACCGCCGAGGCCTGGGTGATGGTGACGTCGTTGAGCACACCGAGTGAGCCGATGATGAACCCGGCCAGCAGCAATCCGGTGATCGACACGTTGCCCATGTAGGCCGCGACCTCGTTGTTCTGGTCTTCGGAAAGCCCGGTCAGATGGGCCAATTCGATTGCTGCCCAAGACAGCAGCGCGGCCAGCAGCAGTGAGGTGAGGGTGCCCAGCAGGGCTGCGCTGGTGCGCAGGCTGACGCCGTGGGCCAGATAGATGACGGCGTAGAGGATCGCCGCCGAGGCCACCAGGGCCACCGGGATGGCCGGGGCTCCGTCGCGCAGCGCCGGCAGCAGGAAGATCATCAACACCCCGAAGGCCACCGCGATGCCGACAATGGCGCGCAGTCCCCGCCAGCGGGCCACCGCGACGATCACGACCGCAAACGCCAGCGCGAGCAGAACCAGGGGCCAGGTGCGCTCATAGTCGAAGAAGGCGTAGCTCGTCGTGCCGGCCTCGTCGACCTGCCGGCTGATCCGAATATCGTCGCCGGCAACAAGATTGGGTTGGCCGGGCCCGGTGGTGAATTCCAGCAGGGTCTTGGCGCCCTGGTTCGGCCCGGAGTCGATGGCCACCAGGTTCTGCACGCAGGTGCCGCCACCGGGAACTGCCGGTCGGGGTGCGGCGGTCAGTACGGCGCCCGCCGACGGGCTGCCACAGTCGGCCAGGGTGCTGGACACCACGTGCCCGGATTCAGTGGTGACGGCGCCCCCGGCGGCATTCTGGAACGGCAGCGGGATGTCCACCTTCTGCTGGCTGGGCCACAGCCAAGCAGCGCCGGCGAGCACCGCGACACCGATGGCGACCAGCAGGCCGACCACGATGTGGGCGGCCAGCGGGCCCAGCGGGGACGGGCCGGCCAACGAGTGGGAGTGGGAATGGGTGTGCGCCACTCGCACAGCGTAGAGGGGGTGGCTGTGGGGTCACCGATGCGCCGACACTACGGGTTCTGGCTGATTCTGGGCAGATTGGCGCCAGAAACCGTCGTCTCGGCGGGACACCTACTGCCGGTAGCCGGCCAGGAAGTTACCCAGGCGCTCGATCGCCTGGGCCAGGTCCCGCGACCACGGCAGGGTGACAATGCGCAGGTGATCCGGTGTGGGCCAGTTGAATCCGGTGCCCTGGGTCAGCAGGATCTTCTCCTGCAGCAACAGGTCGAGCACCAGCTGCTCGTCGTCGTGGATGTCGTGTACCTCGGGGTCCAACCGGGGGAACGCGTACAGCGCACCGGCGGGCTTCACGCAGGACACGCCGGGGATTTCGTTGAGTTTCGTCCAGGCGGTGTCACGCTGCTCGAGCAGTCGGCCACCCGGCAACACCAGGTCGTCGATGCTCTGATGGCCGCCCAGCGCCACCTGAATGGCATGCTGGGCAGGCACATTGGGGCACAGCCGCATGTTCGACAGCAGGCTGATGCCCTCGATGAAGCTGGTCGCATGCTCCTTGGGGCCGGTGATGACCAGCCAGCCGGAGCGGTAGCCGGCGACCCGGTAGGCCTTGGACAGGCCGTTGAACGTCAGGCACAACAGGTCGGGCGCCAGCGTGGCCAGCGAGATGTGCTTGGCGTCGTCGTAGAGGATCTTGTCGTAGATCTCGTCGGCCAACAGCAGCAACTGATGCTTGCGGGCCAGCTCGACGATCTGCTCCAGCGTCTCGCGGCTGTAAACCGCACCGGTGGGGTTGTTCGGGTTGATGACCACGATGGCCTTGGTGCGCTCGGTGATCTTCGATTCGATGTCGGCGACATCGGGATTCCAGCCCTGGGTCTCGTCGCACATGTAGTGCACCGGGGTGCCGCCGGCCAGTGCTGTGGACGCCGTCCACAGCGGGTAGTCGGGCGCCGGGATGAGCACCTGGTCACCGTTGTCCAACAGTGCCTGCAGGGTCATGGTGATGAGCTCGGAGACCCCGTTGCCCAGGTAGACGTCGTCGATGTCGAACTTGGGAAAGCCCTCGACCAGTTCGTACCGGGTGAACACGGCCCGGCGCGCGCTGGCGATGCCCTTGGAGTCGGAATACCCCTGCGCGTGCGGGAGCGCCTGGATCATGTCACGCATGATCACGTCGGGTGCCTCGAAGCCGAACGGCGCCGGATTGCCGATGTTGAGCTTGAGGATGCGGTGCCCTTCAGCTTCCAGCCGTGTGGCGTGCTCGTGTACCGGTCCGCGGATCTCGTACAGGACGTCCTGCAATTTCGTGGACTGGGCAAACGTACGCGGCTTCGGGTGCTGTCCGGTCTGCCACGGCAACTGATGGGTAGTCACGCCCACCATGGTCTCATCACCGTCCACTGATTTTGGAATTTGCCGATGTCGGGGGTGGCCGAGACCACAGTCAGCCGGCATCGTTCCTGCGTCTCGTGTGCCAAACCGCTGTGGATTCCCTTGGGCCGGCGCGCGTCGAGCAAATTTCTGCGAAACCATGGTGACACGTACGCGGTATCCGGATTCCCCAGCTCAACGCGGTGACTCCGGACCACATCACTTCACCTGATCGGCAAGCACATGACAATCAACATTCTCCGGGCCAACACCCTGGCTGCTGTCCTGGGCGGCAGCGCCCTCATCACGATTGGCGTCATCGGTGCGCCCCTGACCAGTGCACCCGACGGTCAGGGCCTCATCCCCAGCGGCAAGATGACAATCGGCCAGACGACGACCATCACCAACTCGGGAACCGTCGCGCCGGTCGTCGCGGTCCCGCCGGTCAAGGCCAAGCCGTACGGGAAGGGCTGATCCGAAAAGCCGAACGGCCACCTCCGCGGGGAGGTGGCCGTTCGGTGCGTCAGGGAACTGCTCAGCGCTTGCCGGGGCGCTTGGCGCCGGGCTTGATGCCCAGGCCCACCACCGGAGGCTCCGGCTTGGCGGGCTCGGCAGGCTTCTCGTCCGCCGGGGCCGACGGCTCTGCTGCGGCCGGTTCCGTCGCCGCAGCCGGTTCCGGCGTCGGCTCGGGAGCCTGCGCCGCAGCGGCCGGCTTGGCCGCTTTCTTGGCGCCCGGACGACGTGCGCCTGCCGCGATGCCCAGGCCCACGACCGGGGGTTCCGGCTTGGCCGGTTCGGCGGCCTCGGGAGCGGCAGCGGGAGCCGCCGACGCCTCTTCGGCCGGAGCTGACGCAGCAGGTGCCGCAGGAGCTGCTTTCTTGGCGCCCGGACGCTTCGCGCCCGCGGCCAGACCCAGTCCCTTCACCGGAGCTGCGGGAGCGGCAGGCGCCTCAGCGGCCGGCGCGGCCTCGGCAGCCGGAGCGGCCGACGCAGCAGGAGCAGCGGTCTTCTTGGCGCCGGGGCGCTTGGCGCCACCGGCGATGCCCAGGCCCTTGACGGGTGCAGCCGGAGCGGCGGCCTCGGCAGCCGGAGCAGCGGAGGCAGCGGGAGCAGCGGTCTTCTTGGCGCCGGGGCGCTTGGCGCCACCGGCCATGCCCAAACCCTTGACCGGGGCTGCAGCTGCGGCCGGGGCTGCGGGAGCTTCGGCAGCGGGTGCTGCCTCCGCGGGAGCGGCTTCCTCGACGGCCGGTGCCGGAGCCGGTGCCGCGGCTGCTGCCTTGGCCTCCGCCTCGGCGCGTGCCTCGGCCCGCTTCTCGGATTCCTTTGCCGCCGTGCCCTTTTCGGGCAGCGTGACGGCGCTCTTGTCCAGCGAGTTCAGCAACAGCTGAGCCACGTCGAGCACTTCGGCCTTCTCGACGTTGCGGGCCGCGGCGACGTCGTCGACACCATCGGTGATCATCACGCGGCAGAACGGGCAGCCGGTCGCGATCGTCGAGGCGGTGTCCATCGCCTCCTCGGTGCGCTCCACGTTGACGCGCTTGCCGATGTGCTCTTCCATCCACATCCGCGCGCCACCGGCGCCACAGCACAGACCACGGTCGGCGTGGCGGGGCATCTCCTTCAGCGTCACGCCCGAGGCCTCGACCAGCTCACGCGGAGCCTCGTAGACCTTGTTGTGCCGACCCAGGAAGCACGGATCGTGGTAGGTGACCTCGGGGCCGCCGGTGGACTTGACCGGCACCAGCTTCTTGTCCCGGACCAGGCGGTTGAGCAGCTGCGTGTGGTGCACCACGGAGTAATTGGCGCCCAGCTGCGGGTACTCGCGGCCGATCGTGTTGAAGCAGTGCGGGCAGGTCACGATGATCTTGCGATCGACCGTCTCGACACCTTCGAACAGCTCGTTGATGGTCTCGACGTTCTGCGCGGCCAGCTGCTGGAACAGGAACTCGTTGCCGGAGCGGCGGGCCGAGTCACCCGTGCAGGTTTCGCCGGTGCCCAGCACCAGGAACTTCACGCCCGCGGCGGACAGCAGCTCGGCGACGGCCTTGGTGGTCTTCTTGGCGCGGTCCTCGTAGGCGCCGGCGCAGCCGACCCAGAACAGGTACTCGAAGCCGTCGAAGCTCTCGACGTCCTCGCCGTAGACCGGTACGTCGAAGTCGACCTCGTCGATCCAGGTCGTGCGGTCCTTGGCGTTCTGACCCCAGGGGTTGCCCTTGGTCTCCAGGTTCTTGAACAGCACGCCGAGCTCACCGGGGAACTCGGATTCGACCATGACCTGGTAGCGGCGCATGTCGACGATGTGGTCGATGTGCTCGATGTCCACCGGGCACTGTTCGACGCAGGCGCCGCAGTTGGTGCAGGACCACAGCACGTCGGGGTCGATGACACCGCCCTGCTCCTCGGTGCCGACCAGCGGGCGCAGCGCCTGCTCAGGGCCCGAACCGGTGATGCGCTCGTAGCCGTCCTCGGGCACACCGTGCCGGTGCTCGTTGGGCCCGAGCTTGGCGAAGTCCACCGAACCCTCTTCGGGCATCGGCTTGCCCTCGATGATGTAGGGCGCCTTGGCGAACAGGTGGTCGCGCAGGTTCATGATCACGAGCTTCGGCGACAACGGCTTGCCGGTGTTCCAGGCCGGGCACTGCGACTGGCAACGACCGCACTCGGTGCAGGTCGCCATGTCGAGGTTGCCCTTCCAGGTGAAGTCCTCGATCTTGCCGCGGCCGAACACCGCGTCCTCGGCGGGATCCTCGAAGTCGATCTTCTCGCCCTTGTGCTCCATCGGCAGCAGCGGGCCGAGGCCGTCGGGCAGGCGCTTGAAGGTGACATTGATCGGGGCCAGGCCGATGTGCAGGTGCTTGGAGTGCAGCACGATCAGCAGGAAGGCCAGCATGACGCCCAGGTGGGCCAGCAGCGCGATGGTCTCCAGCCACACATTGGCGGTGTGACCCAGCGGGGCCAGCAGCGCGGCCATGCCATCGGAGAAGAAGGCGCCGGACTGGTACGGGAAGTCTTCACCAAGCACGTTGACGGCCGCGCCGCGGAAGATCGCGTAGGTCAGGATGACCAGGAAGATCATGTAGAGGATCTGCCAGGCGCCGCCGTTGTGCGAGCCGTAGAAGCGGGATTCGCGGCCGAGCTGCTCGGGGTTCTTCCGGATGCGGATGATCGCGAAGACGATGATGCCGACCAGCACCGCGGCGGCGAAGAAGTCCTGCAGGAAGCCCAGCACCGCCCACCGGCCGACGAACGGAATGTGGAACTCGGGGTCGAACAGCACGCCGTAGGCCTCGAGGTACACCGTGGCCAGGACGAAGAAGCCCCACATGGTGAAGAAGTGCGCGAGGCCGGGGATCGACCATTTCAGGAGCTTCGATTGGGCGAAGACTTCCTTGTTCTGGTTGAGGAAACGCTGGACGAGGTGATCCTTGCGGCCGCGCTCGTCACCGACCGTCTGGCCTGAGCTGATCAGCTTGGTCAGCCACAATATCCGCCTGGCGGCGAACACCAGCACGACGAGCGTGGCGAGCACACCCAGAACCAGCCGCGTCAGAAACAGGGTGTGTTCGAGACTCTCCACAGAAACGCCTCCATTTCGCGAGTTACCGGTCGGTAACTTGAGCATAGTTACCCGTCGGTAACTTAGCTTCCTTCAGCTCATAGTGACATTTAGGAGTTTCTTACCGCTACCGAGGCTTACCTAAGTTCGCGGCGACTGTGGTGGAGGTCTCAGCCTTGCGGGGACAGCATTGCCCTCAATATCGACAGCATTTCGGTGCGGGATTCCGCGCCGAGACGTCGTCGAATTCGGGCCACGTGGTGCTCGACGGTCTTCGCGGAAATGAACAATTGGCTGCCGATATCTCGGTAGGGCATTCCGAGCAGAAGCAGCTCGGCGACTTCCCGTTCACGCTCGGAAAGCTTGGTGGAGGACGGGGTCGAGGCGGTCTGGGTGGGAGCACCGCTCGGGGTTGCCGCGGGCCCCGGCCCTACCTCGATCTCTTCGGCCGCGCTCGTCTGTTTGAGATCACGCGCCAACTGCAGCATTGCCTGCGATACCCGCCCGTCCGGCGTCTGCAACGCAGCCTGGCTGGCCAGTCGGGTGCCGTCCCAGGTCAGACCGAACTGAGCCAGGGCCCGGGCCGCCGACGTCACCTCATCGGTGTCGACGTGATTGGCCAACACCCGCAGCCAGGTACGGCCGGCGTTGGCCAACGCCCGGGCGAACACGCTGTGGGTGGCCGCGGCCGTCAATGCCTGCCCGTGCGGGGCGACCGCGCCGGGTGAGTTGGCCAGAATCCCGGCATGCACCCCGGCCCAGTGCAGCGGCACCGACCACAACACCGGGTTGCCGAGCGATTCGAGCAGGCCCCACGCCTCGGACAGGGTGTGTTCGAGGCGGTCAACCTGGCGCATGCGCGCGGCGGCGACCCACAACTCGCCCAACGGCAGCAAGGAGAACACATCAATCGAATATTCGGCGAGCACCTCGACCGCGGCGTACCAGTGCTTCTGGACGGCGCCGCTGTCTCCGCTGCGCCGCGCGATCGCGGTTCGCAGCGCCGCGGCCCACAGCGCGTCGCGCCGGTGCAGCACCGGGCCCGCTTCGGCGGCCGACACGTCGGCCCCGGCCGCGCCGACGGGGAAGCCGATGACGCCTGCAGTCCCTTCACCGCGGCCCGGCACCGCTTGTTGCTGGGTTGGGTGA
>NZ_LZJD01000042.1:0-725 GCF_001666875.1 Mycobacterium sp. E802 | reverse complement strand
GGAGGAGGCGGATCGTGGTGAGACTGCTGTTGGTGGTCGTGCTGGTGCTTGCGGTCGCGGTGCTGGTGGGATTCGTGGTCGGCTACAACAAACTCAAGGCGGCCGACGTGCACGTCGCCGAGGCGCTCAGCGGCATCGACGTCGAACTGACCCGCCGGGCGGCGCTGATTCCGGCGCTGGTGCAGGCCGTGGCGACGTTCGCCACCCACGAGACGGCAGTCCTGGGCCGGGCCAGTAGTGCGCAGGCGGCTCTGAGGTCGGCGACCGGAGGAGCTTCGGTGGGGCAGCGCCGGGCAGCCGAGCGGGATCTCGACAGGGCGGTGGCCAATGTCTTGGCGCTGGGATCGTCCTATCCGCAACTGAATTCGTCGAGCAACTTTCTGAATCTGCAGGAGAACCTGGCCGACACGGAGAACAAGCTCGCGTTCGCCCGGCAGTACTACAACGACGCGGTGGCCACGCTCAACCGGCTCGTCGGCACGATCCCGTGGGTGTACCTGGCGCCGCTGGCCGGAGTCTCCGAGCGGGAGTACTACCAGGCGCCGCGTTAGGGAAGCGGCGGTCGGGCTCCCTAAACTGGTGCGGTGCGTCTTGTCTTTGCCGGAACTCCAGAGCCCGCCCTCCCGTCGTTGCAGCGGCTGATCGACTCGCCCCGTCACGATGTGGTCGCGGTGCTGACCCGGCCCGATGCCGCCGCCGGGCGGCGCGGCAAGCCCGCACCCTCA
>NZ_LZJD01000041.1:0-32851 GCF_001666875.1 Mycobacterium sp. E802 | reverse complement strand
TGTGAAGGGCTGTGAAGGGGTAGTTGGGAGGTTCTCGAGTATGGATTACATTCAGATCTACCAACAACCCCTTCACAGCCCTTCACACGTTGGGACGGTGGGGCTTAGCTCGTCCCCTTCGGGGACTCACCGCCCCATACGCTGCTCCGCTTCGCTCCGCAGCCGTACTGGCTCACATCGAAATTTGCTGGCGATCAGTTCCAGCGCACAGGGCCGAAGGCCCTGCTTATTCGAGGAGCGAAGGCGCGAAGCGCCTGAGTGGATCGACCGTGATCGAGGTCTCTCGATGACCGGCCACCCCGTGGAAACCAACACCCTGCGGCACCAACCACTGAAAGGAACCAAGAACCTATGAGCACGCTCAAGGCCTACGAGCTGTTCCCGCACCGGGGAGGATTCTCAGCCAAGACCGTCCACTATCAGGGCACCAAGTTCACGGTGGCCGCGACATCGGTACGCCAGGCGTATGCGCTGGCGTATCAGCGGGCCTGGATTCATGCCCACGATAGGCAGCCGGTCGGCATCGTCTCGATCTGCCGCGTGGGTACTGGCACCACCTTGTGGTGCGGATGCTCCGGCCACAGCGTCACCGGTGGCCAGGTGCGGCACGGTGCCGGAATCACCGCGATCCGCAAGGCGATCGAGGGCCACCATTGCCCCCGGCGGGTGGTCGGTCTCCGACAGCGCCTCGTGGCCGCTGCCACCGCATGCACCGCACAGCACGAGGTCTGAGCATGTCCTGGACCACCGCCCTCGCCCTGTTCTACGGCACCGCCGCCGCATACCTGCTCGTGCGCCACACCATTCAGCTGGCACCTGCAATCCGACGACGATCGACACCCCAACGGAAGGACACCTCGTGACTGACCATCTCTACCGCGTGCGCGTGATCAGGTTCCCTGAAGGATCGACCGAACCGGTGTGCTATCCCGGCGAAGAAGAACCCGACCACTGGGTTCCGGTGCCTGGCTGGGCACCGCCTGGTTGGAAACCGGAAGGCAACTACATCAAGCTGGTAGGCACCGACCAGTTCGTGTGGCCGTCCACCCGGCAGATCTATCGCTCCCGTTCGACTGCTAAGAGGCGCGCCGAGCTGCTGGAGTCTCTCGGGGCGACTGTGGTGATCGAGCGGTCCAACAAGATCGTCTGGCCGGAACATCCCGTCGATGAGGCCATCGAGCTTGTGACTGTGCACCCGCAGAAGGCTGTCCGCCACAACGCTTCTGAGGAGGTGGAACGCTTGGACGAATTTACGGTGTCGCGTCTGCAGCGTCGCCTGGAGAGCCATCAATAGCTCGCACTGCCACACACGCCGCTGAATTTGCGCAGCCAGCAGTGCACGCTGCTCAGAACGGCGTGGGTACAGATCGTTGGGAGACTCAGGCCGTCGGCTTCAACCCCTGGTAGATGATCGGCACCAGCTCGCCGAGCAGCTTCTGGGATAGCTCAGGGTTGTTGAGAATCTGCGTGGAGAGATCCTCCGAAGATGCCATGGCCCCAATCACCGCGCCGACGAACTCGTTCTGCAGATCAGGACTGGCCGAGAACTGCGCCAGGGTGTTGTTTTGCGCCTGCTGCTGCAGGGTCTCGCTTTCTTCGAGCCGGTCCTTGATGTGGGTGACTACGTTGCGGACGCTGGAGTCGGGGTGTTCGCCGGAGAACAGGTCATTGATCTGGGCGATCACCTGTTCCAGCGCGACCAACTCAGGATCGCGGGCAGTGCCGGTTCCCCCAGCTTTGGCCGGCTGCAGCACGACACCGCCAGAAAGCTTGCCGTCCGTAGCCTGCTGGGCGTGCTGGGCAAGGTAGTCGAAGTCGACGCCCGACAGATCGATGTCATGGTGGAGCTGCTCGCTGGCGATCATGGGGGCGAGGTGCCGTAGGTAGATCGAGAGCTTCTCGATGGCGGGGTCTTCGTAGTTGACAATCTGGGACAGGAAGTCGTACTGGCGCAGGAACGTGCCGATGTCCTTGCGAAAGATGTCCAGCTCTTCCAGGGCCAGGCTGTCGCCGTGGTCGCGAGCTTGGCGTTCCCGATCCCGGAACACGTCTCGCGCTGGCTTGATCCATTTGTTGAGTGCTTCATGGCCTTTACCGGGCTGCTGGGCGTACTTGAGGTAGTCGGCGACCAGGCCATTGATCTCCAACTCTTGGTAGATCCCGGCGGCGTCGAGCTTGTTCACGGTCTGGTGCACGATGTTGGGGTCGGTGACATCGGCGAGGGTCGTGGCGTCGTAGTAGGGCTCGAACGCCTCCACGATGTCCTCGGCGGCGTTGGCGAAGTCCAGGACGAAGGTCTGGTCCTTACCCGGTGCGGTGCGGTTGAGCCGAGACAGGGTCTGGACCGCCGCCACCCCCGACAGCCTTTTGTCGACGTACATCGCCACCAGTAGCGGTTGGTCGAAGCCGGTTTGAAACTTGTTGGCCACCAACATCACCTGGTACTCGTCGGTTGCGAACACACCGCGTAGATCGCGGCCCTTCAGCCCCGGATTCATGCTGGCCTCAGTGACCTTCTCCAGCCCGGAGTCGGGGTCAGTGACCTCCCCGGAGAACGCCACCAGGGCGGCGATATCGGTGTAATTGTGCTCGGCGATGTACTTGTCGAAGGCCAGCTTGTAGCGCACTGCCGCCTTGCGCGAGGAGGTGACCACCATGGCCTTGGCCTTGCCGTCGAGCCGCCACGTGACGTTGTCGCGGAAGTGCTCGATGATGATCGCGACCTTTTGGCTGATGTTGGTGGGGTGCAGCTTGACCCAGTTCATCACCGACTTGATGGCTGCACTCTTGTCCACCAACTCGCCCGTGGGTTCACCGGAGATCTGGACGGTGCCCGAGGCGGCGGTGTCTTCGGTTTCGAAGATCTGCCCGTGGTGGGTCAGCCGAAAGGCCGTCTTGTACGGCGTGTAGTTGCGCAGCACGTCGAGGATGAAGCCCTCGTCGATGGCCTGCTGCATCGAGTACAGATGGAACGGGTGTGGCTTGCTTTGGATGCTGGACCTGTGGCCGAACAACTCCAGGGTCTTGGCCTTGGGGGTTGCGGTGAACGCAAAGAAGGACAAGTTCGTCGACTCGGCGCGCGCGGTCATTTCAGCGGTCAACACGTCCTCAGCATCGACGGTGCCGCCGTCCTCGAGGTCGTCCCGTTCGCTTTCCGACAGTGCGGCCTTCAGTCGTTTGGACGCTTCCCCGGCCTGTGAGGAATGGGCTTCGTCGGCGATGATCGCGAAGCTCTTGCCTTTGAGGTCGGCTTGCTCCTGGATCAGTTGCAGCGCGTAGGGGAAGGTTTGGATGGTGACGATGATGATCTTCGTCCCACCGGTCAGCGCATTGGCCAGCTCTTGGGATTTTGCTCCACCCAGCCCGGCGATATGGGCGACTACCCCGGGGGTGCGGTCGATCTGGCGGATCGCCTCCTGCAACTGGGCATCGAGAACGTTACGGTCGGTGATCACGATGACGGAGTCGAACACTGGCTTGTTGGCGTCGTCGTGCAGCACCGACAGGCGATGCGCCAACCATGAAATGGAGTTGGTTTTCCCTGAGCCGGCGGAGTGCTGAATCAGATACTTCTGCCCCGGGCCCTTGCGGCGGGCATCTGCGACCAGACGGGTGACGACGTCCCATTGGTGGTAGCGCGGGAACAGAATCCGTTGGGTGCGGACCTTCTTATTGGTGGCCGGGTCGATCTTCTCGTCGATCTGTAAGTGCAGGAATCGCCCGAGGATGTCCAACCAGGTGTCACGGTCCAGGATCTGCTGCCACAGGTAAGCCGTCGGCGAGCCATGCGGATTGGCCGGGTTTCCGGCGTGGCCGTGATCGCCTCGGTTGAACGGCAGGAAGACGGTGTCCTTGCCTGCGAGCTTGGTGGTCATCTGGACTTCTGAGTTCGAGACCGCGAAGTGCACCAGAGCCCGAGAGGCGACTTGCAGCAGGGGTTCACCTTTGGGCAGGCGGTGCTGCTTGTACTGAAGGACCGCGTCGGTGACATTCTGAATACTGAGGTCGGTCTTCAGCTCCGCTGTGGCCACCGGGATGCCGTTGACGAAGAACACCAGGTCGATGCTGTTGGCGTTCTGGGTCGAATAGTGGACCTGGCGCATCACCCGCAACCGCACTGCGTCATACCGTTTCTGGGTGGTCTCGTTGAGCGTGGTGTTGGGCCGGAACTGGCACATCGCAAACTGAGCGTTGAGGTCCTTGAAGCCGCGCCGCAGCACCGACAACGTGCCACCGTTGGCCTTCGGATCAGTCCCCAACTGCTTCACCAGTGCCGCCAGCACCCCGAACCGCGCCTTCTTCAGCGCATCACCAGTCAGCTCTGGCTTGATTCGTTTCTCAAGCTGCTCCGGTTGCGTTGCGGCAAGCCAATCGAAGACGTCATCGGTGAATAGCGCCAGTTCCTGGTCGTAGCCTTCGTCCGTCGGCGAGTACAGCCAGCCGTGTTCGGACAGGTAGTGGCAAATTTCGGCCTCGAAGGCCGACTCGTGATGCTGCTGGACCACCGTTACGCCGCCCCCCGCACATCGATCTTGCCCGTCACCGCTTCTGTGATCAGAGCCGAGCGATACTCCCGCAACGTGTGGATCACCTCGTCAGCCTTGGCAATCAGGGCGTCGATACTGGCGCATCGCTCAGTCAGGTACGACACAATCTGCCTCTGTTCGCTCTGGGGAGGCACCGGGAAGTGGAAGGACTTCAGAGCAGACATCGGCAAGTTGTTGGCCAACCCCTCCGCACCGCTGATGGCACCGCGAACCTGCTCGCGGTAGATGCGTGAGTTCAGCACCCATTCAAGGTGCTCAGTCAACATCATTGGAGTTGAGATTAGACGGAATGTCTTGTCGGACAGGATGAGGTCATAACGAAGCTGACGAACGATCGCTGCCGAACCAACGAGATCCGGACTTCCACTTGCGCGGGATACAAGCAGATCTCCCACCTTGACAATAATCGATGGGTCGACCTTGAATCCGCCTGGAAGCTTCTTGTGGTCGGTGTCCCGGAACACGCCGTTGTTGACACAGCCGGATTTGAGAACTCCCCAACCGTCATCGGCCAACTCAGCGTAAGCCTCAGGACTAACACCCTGCTCAATCCCGGCGATAATGTGACGTAATTGGGTTCGGTGCCAATGAGTTGGGATCTCCCCGAGCCACTCAATGCCGGAGTCCTTCATCTCGACATCCAGGTCGAGACCCTTGGTGACGGCGTGGGTGATGGTGGCGGCGCGGTCCTCGCGCAGGGTGGCGACGAGCTGCTCCTGCTTGGCGATCAGCGCATCAATCTTGGCAGTTTCGCTATCGAGGAAGTCAGCGATCAGCTGTTGTTCCGCAACATCTGGTAGAGGCAGCACCAAGCTCCGGATGTCATCAAGGCTGAGTTGAATTTTGGTGCCGCCGTACGCCTGCTCACTAAGCTGGCGCTGTCCGGTGTCGGACAAGGCAACGTATCCGGCGTACCAAGGGTTGAGCTGGTGGTCGTTGAGTCGAGTTAACGCGATGTGTTGGCTCACATAGGCTCCGGCGTGGCCGGAGTCGACGACGGCGACCGATCCCAGATAGGCCGTGATCGAGAACAAGAGATCACCATTGCGCGTCATCGTTCTTGCACCTTCCGCACCAGCGGGAACCTGCACGTAGTGGATATCCGAGTCATCGAAACCTAGGGCACCGCGAGACAGATTTCCGATCCGAACGAAGTAGTCGCCTTCTTCTGCGTAGTACTGCGCCCATCCTCTAGAACCACTGGTGACCAACGATGTCGACCACTTCAGTTTGGTCGTCGACCAGTGGCTAGGTATCGAACTGAACCACTCCGTACCCGAAGGCTTGTAGTTAGGGTAGTTGGGCCAGTTCATGCACCGACCTCCGTCAACATTGCCTGGATCTCACCCACGAGGACACGGAGGTCTTTCTGGATCACCTCGAGTGGTCTGGGTGGCACGTACCGGTAGAAGTGGCGGGTGAAGGGGATCTCGTAGCCGATCTTGGTCTTGTCGTGGTCGATCCAGGCATCAGGGACGTGGGGTAGGACTTCGCGGGCGAAGTATTCCTCGATGTCTTGGTTCAGCGGCACGTTCTCGGTATCGCGCAGCGCTGGGTTAGGTTCGGGGTTGCCCTTGGAGTCGGTGACGATAACAGCATCGTCATCGTGCTCACCGATGGTCGACCAGATCGTCTTGACCAACGGGGCAGGCGGTTTTGTTAGCCCAGCCTTGCGCAGCGCATCCGTCAACTCGGCGACGAAGCCGTCGCGGTCTTTGTACTCCCACCCGATAAGCCCGGTCAGAGCGGTTCTAATGACAGTCTTTTCGCCGTCGTTGAGTTTGTCGACGCTCTTCTGCGCCAGGACCTTCTCGACGTTGTCCTCGGTGGGAGTGAAGCGGAGCCGCAAGGGTCGTTCGACGGTGATGGTGGAGTAGCCGAACTCCCCACCTTTGAAGACTTTCGAGTGGGCGTCATGTTCGTCGGTGGGGTTCTGGTTGCGGAAGCTGTCGTAAAGGTGGCAGATCCGCTCGATATCCTTCGGGCGCAGTTCTTTCCGCTTGGAGCCGAGAGATTTGCGCCTCTTGCCGTACATGTCGACAGCGTTGATGAGCTGGACTTTGCCCTTGCGCTTGGCAGGCTTGTTGTTGTCGAGAACCCAGATGTACGTAGCGATTCCGGTGTTGTAGAACATGTCCGTCGGCAACCCGACGATCGCATCTAGCAGGTCATTCTCGATGATCCATTGCCGAATGTTGGACTCACCAGACCCGGCACCGCCGGTAAAGAGCGGTGAGCCGTTCAACACGATGGCCAGACGACTCCCGCCCTCGCCGTTCTTGACTGGCTGCATCTTGGAGACCAGGTGCATTAGAAACAGCAGCGACCCATCGGATACACGGGGTATGCCGGGACCGAACCGCCCGGCAAATCCACGTTGTTCGTACTCGTCGGTGACCTTCTTCTGCTGCGTCTTCCAGTCGACTCCGAATGGTGGATTGGACAGCAGGAAGTCGAAGTGCTTGGTGTGGAACCCATCATCGGTCAGTGTGTCGCCGAGGTAGATGTTGTCGACGTCCTGGCCTTTGATGATCATGTCTGACTTGCACATCGCGTACGAGCGCGGGTTGATGTCCTGCCCGTAAAGCACAGGGCGTGCTTTGGGGTTCAGCTCGATGAGATGGTCGTAAGCGGTGGAGAGCATGCCGCCGGTTCCGGCGGCTGGGTCGTAGATGGTGCGGACTGTGCCGGGCTTGGTCAGCACGTCGTCTTGAGTGTGAAAGAGGATGTCGACCATCAACGCGATCACCTCGCGAGGGGTGAAGTGATCGCCGGCCTGAGCGTTGTTGGATTCGGCGAACTTGCGGATCAGTTCTTCGAAGATAAAGCCCATGTCGTGGTTAGTGATCACGTTCGGGTGCAGGTCGACTGCGGCGAACTCCTTGACGATCAGGTACAGCCGGTCCGACTTGGCGAGGTCACTGATGAGGTCGATCATGCGGAAGCCGTCGAAGACGTCTCGCACGTTGGGTGAGAACCGCTCGATGTAGTTAATCAGGTTGTCGGCGACGCCCTCGGGGTCACCGATTAGTGCTGCGAAGGTCCACTGCGAGGTGTTGTAGAAGGGCAGTTTGAACTTAGCCTTCAGCATGACAGCGGGGTCGACCTTGGTTGCCTGGATCTTCTTGTACTCGGCAAGGACCTCGTCCTTGCTGGGCTCCAAGATGCAGTCCAAGCGGCGCAGGATGGTGAACGGCAAGATTACGTCGCCGTACTGGTTGGGCTGGTACGGCCCTCGCATCAGGTCGGCAATCTTCCAGATCAGGTTGGCATTGGTCTGCGCCACGGTGCGAACTGTCCCCTCAATCTCGGTTAGTACCAGTGGAAGTTACCCCGATTCGGCGATGCCGCGAGGGACCTCGCCCTTCATCGAGCGGTTAGGCTGATCGGCTTATGACCTCCACAACTCCGGCATGGAATACGCCGTACGGTCAGAAGCCCCATCGCCAGTTGCCGACGGCGATGTTTAATCTGGCGGCGGAGCATGCTCGACGAGCCATCGAAGGCACCCAGGGAGGCGATACGTCAGCACTTGGGAAGATGGACCAGCTAGCCTCTATCGGTGCCGCTGCGGAGCTACTCGTTAAGTCGACGCTCGCTGGCATTGATGTCAGCCTCCTAGCCGGGAACGCCAACACGCCAACGTTGCTTGCATTGATCGGAAGACCCTCAGCAAGCGGAGGCAAGGTCTTCACCGTTGGCGGCACGGATGCGGTTCGCCGGTTGAATGAGTGCAAGCCGCAAGGTTCGAAGCCGATCGCTGATCCCAAGTTGATCTTTGAAGTCCGCAATGAGGCGCTGCATATGGGGCTGGCCGCCGTGGATGTGACCGTGCAGGATGCGCTCACCGAATTGGTTGCTCTGGCGGACAGTGTGTTTGAGATCCGACGTGCGCTGCACCAGGATGCGGACTGGGATGCTTTCTGGTCACCCAAACATCTCAAGATCGTTCAGGCTCGACAGCAGGCCGGATATGAGAAGCTGCGGCAGCATTTCGATGGCCTTCTCGACGCAGCACGCACCGCGTACGCCCGGTTGACCGCAGGCCTAGACGCAGATTCACGAATCCGGTTGATCGCCGAATTGGTCATGCGCGCACCAGAGGTTGGCGATGCCCAGATGCTGCGTTCACACGCATGCCCGGCCTGTCAAAACACACTGTGGGTCGTCTACGACGTGGTTCGGGACGTCGAGCTAGATGACTCCGATGCGCCGAACAGCTTCGGCTTCTTCGTAAAGCAGTCGGCGTACGTCGCTTCAGCCTCATGCCCCGTGTGCAGTCTTGCCCTTTCAAAGTCGGACATGATGTTGACGGACATTCCGTTCGTTCTCGATCTCGGAGACGAGGAGGCGACTCCCGACGAGATCGAGGGCTGGGGAGACGCGCCGCACGACGAGGATCGATGGGCCGGGTACGAGCCGAGCCCGGACGACTTCGAAGAACCCGATGATCTATGACCAGAGACTAGGCCGCAGTGTTCGCCAGGTGCCGGCACACCGCAGCGCGGGAGACGCCCAACATCTTCGTGACGTCGGTTGCGTTGATGCCTCCTTCTCGAAGACTGCGCAGCTGGCCGTGGAGCGTCGTCGCCTTTGCACGATCTGGCCAACTGCATCGGAGAACTACCATGACGCAACCAACGTAGACGTGTAGGTGTTGACGACATGGGAGCCGAACCCAATTCTGCAGAACTACCCGCGCTCGGCGGGCGCGCGCCGGGCCACCTTGGGTTGGGTGCTGCTGGCGAGCTCCTCTTCGCCAGCCGGATCGCACTTCTCGGTTACCAGGTGTATCGGCCTCTTGCAGATGATCGTGGGGTCGACTTGGTTGTCGACGTCGGTGACGGTCAGCATGCGATGGTTCAGGTGAAGTCTGTTCACCCTGGCAGCTACATCTTCATGAGAAAGTCGACGTTCGCGTTGAAGCCGTGGGTCGCTGTGGGACTCGTCGTTTTCGATACAGACCATCAAGTCTGGCCCAGCTTGTTCTTGATTCCTGCGACATCATGGGCGATGCCGGTTAGTTGTACTGACCACGGACGTTAGGTACGGCGTGGCGCGGTGACATGAAGAAGACCTCCGAGTGAAGTGCGAGCTGTCTAGGAACACACGCTCACCTCGGAGGTCTTCATGTCTCACCGTAATGCCCCGTTGTCAGAAACCGGTCGTCTGCGCCTTGCTCGTTGCATCGTCGAGGACGGATGGTCCCTGCGACGAGCCGCTGAACGGTTCCAGGTCGCAGTCACCACCGCCCAGCGGTGGGCGCGGCGCTACCGTGAGCTCGGGCCGGCTGGCATGGCCGACCGCAGCTCACGACCCCATCGCAGTCCCCACCAGACCCCGGTACGAACCGAACGTCGCATCATCAAAGTCCGCGTTCTGCGCCGCTGGGGACCAGCCCGCATTGCCTACCTGCTGGGCTTGAATGTTTCGACAGTGCACCGCGTCCTGAGCCGGTACCGACTGGCCAGGCTGCGCTGGCTGGACCGCCCCACAGGACGCGTCATCCGCCGAATGGAGTCTGAGGCTCCCGGCGATCTGGTGCACGTCGATGTCAAGAAACTCGGCAAGATCCCTGCCGGCGGCGGCTGGCGCAAACTGGGTCGCACCGCCGGCAAACGCAACTCGGTAGCCGATAAAAGCACCGGACTGCGCGGCCGCAACGGGGATCCAGCTCGCGGCTACCACTTCTTGCACACCGCCATCGATGCGTACTCCCGGCTGGCCTACTCCGAGATGCTGTCCGACGAACGCAAACAGACCGCTGCCGACTTCTGGAAGCGGGCTGACGCCTGGTTCTTGGAGCGTGGCATCAAGGTGCGAAATGTATTGACCGACAACGGTTCCTGTTATCGATCACACGTTTTCCGGGATGCCTTAGGCGATATCAAGCACCGCCGCACCCGCCCCTACCGGCCACAGACCAACGGAAAAGTCGAACGCTTCCACCGCACTCTGGCCGATGAATGGGCCTACGCACGGCTCTACACCAGCGACACCGAACGCTGCACTGAATTCCCGACCTGGCTGCACTACTACAATCACCACCGCGGCCACACCGCACTCGGAGGCCAAACACCCGCCAGCCGCGTACCTAACCTCTCAGGTCAGTACAGTTAGTCCGCTCGTCGACCACGACTACGAAGGCAAGAAGTCGGCCCCCGAGTACGGCTTGAGCATCCGCAGGAACTGGAAGCAAGAACTGGACCAATGGAGCGCCACGCAAGCCCACGTCGAGGCAGTGCTGTCCGCCGCCCGTCGCCTCTGACGCCTTACGCCGCGTCGACGTCGGCAAGATACCGATAGAGAGTGGCCCTGCTGACGCCGAGATACTTGGCGATGTCCTTGGCCGTGTGTCCATCGGCCTTCATCCGTCTGGCGGTGGCAATGTGATCTGCGTCGTCGACCTTGCGCGGTCGCCCGAACTTGGTGCCATTGGCGCGGGACGCGGCCCGCTTCAGCGCGGTGCGCTCCTTGATCAGCTCGCGTTCGTACTCGGCCAGCGACCCGAGAACGCCGATCATCATGCGCCCAGCGGGAGTCGAGGAATCGATGCCGTCAGTCACCGACACAAGGGTGACGCCGTGCTCGGTCAGTTCCTTGACTGTCTGCAGGATGTGCAGCATGTTGCGGCCGAGGCGGTCGAGCTTCCAGACAACTACGGTGTCACCGTCCCGCACGTATGCCAACAGTTCGGCCAGGCCGGGCCGGTCGTCGCGTGCACCTGACATCACATCGGAGAACACTTTGTTCACTCCGGCGGCGGCAAGTGCCTCGTTCTGCTGATCCAGCGTCTGGGTGACGGTGCTGACCCTGGTGTAGCCGATCCGGGTGCCGGCGTGTTTGGTAGCCGCTGACGCGAGGTCCGACGGTGTCATAAATAGTCCCAACGTCACTATCGAGACATCTATTTCTGAGACCAACTTTCGAGACGGCTCGACGTGGGAGTCTGCCCGCCAGGTTCAGCCACTCGCAGGATGTCTCAGATGTGGTCTGTTACGAGACATGCCCCTGCTTATTCGGCTGGGCCGTTGGAACCATTGGCTTGGACCTATGGGCTGCTACCTCAGACCGAACTTCTGCCGACGGATGATCCTCAAGCTGCGCCGCGATCTGGTCAGTCGCGGTTGTTCGTGCCGCCCCATCCAGACGTGCGGCAACCATTCGGGCGACAACTGTGCCACGGTCCTCGGCAAGAATGCGCTCCAGCAGGGCACTGGCGGAATCCGTGGCAACGCCGTCGCAAATCCAGTCCGCGACTTGGTTAGCCACTACTGCGCGCACCCACGGGTCAGGGTCGCGAGCAATCGCGGCAAGAACATTCAGATTCTCTGGTCGTCTTCTGCTTGCCACGATTAACGCCGCTCCAACGCGCTGGTTCGTGGTCCCGTTCATCAGATTCCACAACTCGGTCTCAGTTATTGACGAGGGTTGCATCGCTTCCAACGCGGCAGCCGCGTCACCGCGTACATCAGGACTTCCAAAGAACGCATCCGCTGGTTGTGTCGTCCTGGCCATAATCTGCCGGAGGATTGGTGCGAGCCGATCTGAAACATCGCTTGGCACTGCGTCGCCCAGTCGACGGAGATTCTCTAGTGGCCTAACCAGATGCCGAGTGTAGGTAGCCGATTGGCTAAGCAAATTGACTATCTGGTCCCAACTCGCTTGTTCGGGGTGCCAGCAGTTGACGACGATGAGCGTTCCACCGAAACTGGTCCGTCTTACAGCACCTTGCCCCTGTTGCAGTTCAGCGACCTCGGTCTCGATGCTCTGGTTCAGGCTCTCGACGAGAGCGGTGACAGTATCGGCGTTAAGGTCGCAAACATCTCCGAAGGCTTGTAGTGCCGCCAAGTCTCCCTGTGCGATCTGCTCTTCCAGACCTCTTCTGCGCGTTTCGTCGGACGCAGCGAGAACCACTTCTATTTGTTCGCTTAGTTCGAAGTTGTCGGATGTGCGTTGTGCCAACCGCTCCTTGTCGGCATCCGACCATTCGGCAACCGGTACCGCTCTGACTACCTTGGCATAGCCGTGGGCTATGGCCTGGTCTTCTTGGGCGGGCAAGGTAACCAGGTGATCAACGACGACTCGGAGGTCGCTGGTCGATATGACTGGAACCAAGGCTGCGAGCATGTCGAGCACGATGTCGGGTATCGAGAAAGTTGGCGCAAGGCGGTCTGCTAGGACTGCGGGGTCATTAAGCACCTCGATGGCCCATTGTGCGTGGCGTACTGCATGTTCGGGTAAGAGAACGTCAGCTGCCTTGGTGATCGCCGTGATGCCGGCAAGCAGCGACGTCCGCGTCGCGTCATCGAGGATGATTGCGCTAGCCGCTTGTTGGACCGCCTGTACTGGTCCGGCTCGAAGGAGGCGGCCGAGTGACAACTTGATGGCTTCGTTGTCACCGCAATGGAGCATCTGCGTCAGCGCCGACACCACTGCGTCGGTGTTTTCGGTGGCCGTGGTGATGACCCGCTGAGCGAGCATCGAAGTCGCGGCCCTCCACGCGGTGTGGTCGGCGGTAAAGCCAGAGATCAACGTCGCCGCTCGAAGATGGAGCCACGTCTGGTCAGATTTCCCCCATCTGATGGTCTTGTCTTCTGCCCAGTTCTTGAAATCCTCACGTGCCTTCTCCTGCAGCGCCCAAGCAACCTCTTGGGTGCGCCACCAAGCTGCCAAGGTGTCGCGCCCTGTGACTGCGTCTGCAACGTTGCGCGACGCCTGGGAACTGATGCCGAAGATCAAATCAGCGGCGGCTCCGACTATTGCCATCGCGGTTGGGTCATGGGGAGCGATGGTGCGCAGAGACTGGACCTCTACAGCCGATTCCAGGGCCTGCTCTAGATCACCCAATTCGGCCCTGCATCGCGCACGATGGAGCATCAGCCACGCGTGATCTGTTGGTTCGCACACGTCGGCCTCAATGAGTCGATCAAGGACCTCCAAAGCATCACTGGGTCGGTTCATTTCGACCAGGAGCGCCGCGACGACGGCGGCGGCGGCGGCTTGCTGGTGTGGGAGTGCGTCGTCTGCATCGATCAACTCACGGATAGCTCCGAGGTCGCCCCCCTCGACGAGGAAGCTGTACAGAGCAGCGTAGAACCTCCATTCCCAATCCTTTGAGGCTCGGCATCCCTCTAGATCAGGGGCTTTCGTTTCCCAGTAGGGCGACTTCGATGGTCGAAGTTCGCGAAGGCGCATTTTGACCAGGAGCGCGATTGCCTCATCTGGCTGGTAGCTGTCGACGGCTAGATTTGGGTGCGGTGCAATCAAGCGTGGGGTAAGCAGGGCATGCCGGAGACGATCGGGTCGCAGGATTGGCTCTCCGCCCTCAAAGGCGCTTCCTTCCCACTGTGCCGGTTTGCGATGCCCAGTGGCCACCTCCAGCAAGTCATTGAGGTGGTCTTCATCAATCGTATTGGAGGCGGGAACGAGGATCTTTGATCCCTTACCAGTCGATACGATGCGGTCGGACGTGATGGGCACCCAGTACGACGTGCTGGTCTTGAGATCGTGCAACACAAGAATGTGTGGCACGTTGTGGTCCTTCCAGTGCTTGAGGTGAGCGCCATCGCTGTCGGCAAACCACCACCCGATCACCTTCCCCGCGTCATCACGTTCTGGAGATCTAAACCAGGAGTCACCGGACTTCACTTGTGCGCCAACTAGCGCACCCATGTCGAATCGACGCGGATCGCGTGACTGCAACCACAGATCGGTTCCGAGGTCATGCTCCATCGGATTACGGGCGACACCCCAGCGGATTCGTGTGAACTGCTGCTCGACGGCAGCTTGCCCTTCCGCGCCCGTCAAGCCTGACTGGCTTGCTCTCATCCTGAGATTCCTTCTGTCGCTAGGCACACATCGGTCACGTTATGTTCCCGCGAACGATGCTGGGGCGACCGAGCGGGCTTGCGGTGGGGAAGCCAGAGACACGATCTGGACTGTCCGCACCGGTGCTGACCAGTCGATCGGATTAGTTGCGTTCGGACCCATCCGCGACGGCATTAGCGAATGGTAGCCGCAGCTATCGTCGTGCTCGACGACTTCCCGTAACCGTGCCTGTTCGCCTGCAGGGCCGGCCCGCGCCGTCCGCAGTTAGGGAGGCGCATATGGGGGTGTGGTGTGTACTTTCGCGTGATACCCACCAAGTTGTGCGAAAGTCTTTCGAGACGCTCGGAACTCGTCGTTTTCGAGACAGCTGCACTGGTCCCAAGGATTACCGAGACTGGCGTGCCCAGATGCTTCCGACCGCTACGGAGTCAACTGGCGGTAAGCGAACGCGAACACTTGCGGTGCCCACGCGGTCCACGACGCTCGTTGCCCTCGCACGCCGGGATTCCAGTCACTTACCAGCGCCCGAATCCCCGGCGCACCCTTGAAGAAATTATCGAACTCCACGATGGTCTCGCAGGTTTGACGCATATCCGGGTAGAGGAGTGCGGCTGCGCGCTGATCCGCGCGATACAGCGGCGAGTGAAGCTCGTCGAGCAACTCAAGGACGTCGGGATCGTCCTGCATCTGCTCGAGCTCAGCCTTCACGACCTTGTTGATCTTCTTCGACCGAGCGGCCACTCCACGATCAATTCTCAAGTTGAAGCGCGCCTCTATGCGGTCGTCAGCGACCTGAAGTGCGCGCCCAGACACCGTCACGGCCTCCATCGTGTAGTGAGTCATCACGTTCCGAAGGCTATAGAGAAGGCGGTAGCTCCGGTTAGTGTCGAAAACGTCCTTGAACACCTTCTTGATCGAGGCGAGAACGGTCTCGTCGTTGGCATGAAGATCGCTCGCGAGTTGGTACGTCTGCTCCTGGTGGAAATAGACAGCGGACGCCAGAGACAGGACGGCGGCGCGGATTTCAGAGACTAGGCGCACAGCTTCCTCGGGGTGTGTCTGCGGCTGAAACCGGCGTTCGGCGAAGGCTTGGTTTGCTTCTGCCACCTTGGCGTGCAATGCCTCAGCGGATACTTCGAAGTAGGCGAGTATTCCGCCGAGAATGATGTTGAAGACGCGGCGGTACGCCTCCCGGTACCGCACATGATCGTCGACCGACAAGACGGCCACGGGGGTCATTTTCAAGCTGTTCAGACTCGCTGAGTCTGGGGAGATCAGTAAGACTCCGCGTGGGTCGATGGGGAGGTTGGTGCCGTCCACGACGTAAAGGTAGCTGTCGACACCAGTTTTCCCGAGGTAGCACAGCCGGTATTTGCCGCCAAACCGAAAGCGCTGACACCACGGCGAGGATTCACCGTGAACGGGTCATCGTCCGTGGGGCCTGGTCAGGTTGCGTCGGGCAGTTCGTTGAGGTGCGCCTCAGGGAACTGCGGTGGTTCCAGCTTGATCCCTGGGATCTCGCCCAGCGGACCCGGCAGTAGGCCATGGGTGCGTTGACCTTTCGCGAGTGCCGACTTGATGACGCGCTCTTCGGCTGCGAACCTCTGGGCCTGGTCTCGCAAGCTCTTCAAGTCCTTGGCCAGCGTCAGTCTGGTCAACCACGGACGCCAAGCGAGCCGAGTGATCATCTCGGCTGCCTCTTGAATGACGTCGGCAAAGTACCCATCGATACCACCAGCGCCGAAGTCCTCGTCACCGCCGCGCTCCTCCCAGGACTCGTCGCTGAGTTGTCGTCCTGCTTCGGCGAGGACCAGGTAATGACGGACGGCTGCTCTGGGGATACGAGCGATGAGTGCGGTGGTCTCCACCTCGCGGTATGCGGTGCGGAACTCTCGGTAGATGGTCGGTGCCCATCTGGTCAACTCGGTCGCCTCAATGGCCTTGAGCACTGCACCGCGTACTTCACGGCGTGCCCGGCCTCCACCGATGTAGTTGCCGATCACAGACCCGATTCCGAGACCGCCGACGAGCGGGAGCCACTGCACGAGATTCACTCGGCTAACTTAGCCGGGACGCTACTCGTTCTCCGAGACTGCGACGGCGAGTAACGGCGAATATCCCAGGATCGACGCCGTCCATCTCCTACCTTCGGTGTGTCCACCCAACAGAAGGAGAAGCGCGATGGCCGTCGACCAACACCTAGCTGAGGTGCTACGCACCGTCAAAGTTCCCGAGGCGCTGACCAACTGCGTGACGTTCGTGGACTACCTCAAGCGGCATGTCGAGGCTGAGACGAAGTCTTCGACGCCAGAAGAGGGGCTGCAGCGGCTGCACGAACTGGTCGCGCAAATGCTGGCTTCTCACCTGGAATTGATCGACGCGATGGGCACTGTCGATGAGCAACTCAGGATCATCGGCCAGAGGCTCAAGCAGCCATGACTAACACGTCCGTCGGGACCGATGTCGTCAGCGTCCGAATCAGGCTGAGATCGCCGGAGCAGTCGCCGGGGTTGAATGACTTCGGCTATCTGTTCCCGATGATCGAGAGCTTGATGTTCGTCGGTGCTCTCGTGAGCGAGGTTGATCCCAAAGGTAAGGGCCAGTTCTCGCGGGGAAGCCTGGTATCGCCGAACGTGCTGGTCTCGTGCCAGTACCTCGTCGAGTCGCTCCGGGTTGGCCGCGTCAGCTTCGGTTCGCCCATCGACATCCTGATCTGGGGCGCGGGGATCACGGGAAGTGTGCCGACGATGTACGGCACTGTCCGAACGGTGCTGTCACTCTGGACGAAGTTCTGCGAGGCCCGGAAGAAGCACGCCGAGGCGAGCTTAATGGAGTCAGATGTCGCGGTGCTGATGGCGATCAACAACAACTTGCTGGCAAAGCTGGAGTCGGCAACGCCGGGCAGCAACTTGGACCGCCAGACGCTCAATGAGGTCGAGAAACGAGCACTGGACAAGTCGATCCGGCAGCGGGTGCAAGAGGCTGCCGCAGTGATCCTCAGCGCAGAAGAGATCACTATCGAACCAGATCCCGCCTAGTCGGTGAGACGAGCGATCTCACGCGAAACTTCAGCCCTCGTCTGGATACTGGTAGGTCTCGTCAACGATCTTCTGAAGCATCGCTTCGGGGCTTACCGGCGGGTCCACCCTGAATTCCATCTCCTGGAGGAGCAGGCCGGTGAGGGCGATAAAGCCTTGCAGTAAGCGGTATACGCCGTGTGGCTCGGCCATGACGCGTTCGACCGAGGCCCATGACCTCTTGTCGTCGTCACCGACGACGAAGGAGGCCATGACGTTCGTGACGGTGCGGACGTTCTCAGCGGTGTCGTTCGGGAAGCTCGCCATTCATCGAGCTTGCCACGATGTTCGGCGCAGGCGCTTCTTGCCGCGCAGTGCGTCCTGAGTGGTCTGCTGGTCGATGCTTGACCAGAAGACTGTCGGAGGATTGACCTAACGTGGCCGGTCTCGCCGCTCCGTGGCCCGACCCAGGTGTCAAACCTCAGCTCGATTCGACGCAGCTCCTTATCCAGTCAGGTATACGAGGTCGCGAGCGCGAAACGGGCAAGCAGCTGGATGTTATCCGCGCGGTAGACCGTCCTCGTACAAGTCGGCAATCTGCCGCCGTCCACGCTGCTCGATCTCGGCCCGCCTACGCTCCTCACGCAGATGTGCATACTTCCGCGCGATCCGCTCGATCGTCGGTGCAGCATCGAGTGCGGCATTCAATCGGCGATGACGGTCGATGTCGGCAGGGTCGAGAGTCGCCGGGTAGAAGCCCAATTCGGCTGCTAACTCAGCGCGTAATCTGCGTTCGTCCTCACTGAACGGCATATTGGCTCACTCTTCCTGGACTTGCTCGATGGTGCCGGCGAATGGGACTCCGATAGGCAGTCATCGGGAACTGAACTCGCCGCAGCGCCAGAGTGTCGATTGGCTAGTTGACATCCTGGTCCTCGTCCTCTGCGAAACCGACCTCGCTTAGCCAGTCTGACAAGGTGATCTCGGCGCGATGAGCGGGTTCCAGGTCGCACACGTCCTGCTCGAACTCTGCCTCGATCTCATCGGGGGTGAACACCTCGCCGTCGCTGATGCGCCGGAATGCGATCTCGGAGCCGAGGCTGCTGTAGATGCCGACAAGAGACGCCTCGATGATGTACTCGCGGATCGCGGCATCACCATGCATGTCGAATTCACGCCTTAAGAGCTGCTCGTCGTCCAGCTCCACAATCTGTTCGCGAAGCTCTTCGACAAGCTCGTACTCGATCCAGATGATGTCGGTGGTGGTATCGCGGTACAGCACAGGCAGGCTCCTCAACCTGGGCCTCCGAGGAGGCGCTCTTCCTTACACCGGTTGGTGTACGGCGCTTCGTCATCCGGGCCACCCATGAACCTGGGGTTGGCGTACCGCTAGCCGGAGCTTGGTGCGGCACCTCCTGAAGCTGATGGAGATCAACGACATTCGGGCTGTCTACATTCCGGCGTCTCGTGCCGGCAGTACAGCGACTGTGTGGCGCATCAAAGTTGGTAGTGACGATTCACCCAGTACTCAGTTGCGGCGGAAAGTTCCGAATAATGCCTGGTCAGGGACAAGGGTCTCGCCAGAAGTGCCGATACGACACGGGATTGAGGCCTTCCGGGTGCTCAACGGTTTCATTACTTCTGTAGGCCGAGCGACTCGTATCCTGTGCCGCAACAAGTTACGGTGCCGCGTGCGCGCCGCGCGGCACCGTTCGCTCGATCGTGGTTGACTTCGTGACTGCCGAATGCCTACCGACGACTTCAGTTTGAAGCCCGACTCTGTGCGTGACTGCCGCATCACTCGCCAGGCTTTCGCTATCGGCCCCACCCGCGAGTACTACCGCTGGCGCGAGGTTGATCAGCGCATCAATTCATCTATCGATGAGCATACTGCCAACTAACCGCCCAGAGGCGGTCAGTGTTGTTGCCACGGATGACGCCTAAGCCGTTCGCATGACAGCGCGTGTGGCTGGACAGCACTGGGGTGACGATGCCATGAGCACCGGACGAAGACGGGCTCGCAGTCGTCGCCTATTCAGCCGGAGGGTTGGCACTGTGTCGGGGCGACTCATGGGTTAATCGGCGGGCCGTGCCCACATTTTGCCCACAATCTGCTGCCGGTTACAGGTATCTGGAGGTATCAGCAGATGCGAGTTTATGCAGGTAGTGGCTACATTCAACCCTCTGACCAGGTGGCTGCGCAGAACCACGACTTCTTCTCGGGCTCGGGTTCGTCGTACGTGATCGGCAAGGCCGTCGTCACCGAAGACGAGGACTGGGACTTCTAGGGCTCGCAGGTAGGACTTTTCTGCCGGTCGGTCGAGTCCGGTTTGCCGATGCTTGTCTAGACTGCGTTGCGCGGTTACTGTTTGCCCAGGTGGAGGCGAGCTTCGACTCCGGGGGGTAGAAGTGGTTGTTTCTCGTTTGGCGTTATCGGTGTTGACCGGGGTGACATTCGGCTTTGCGGCGGCACCGCCAGCAGCGGCCGACAGCTTTGGGCCGCCGGATTTCAACGGTTATTGCAATTACAAGCACCATACGAATCTGATCTACGCGGCCGGACCTGCGAGTCTGACCGACGCGGACTCGTGGAAGTGCACCATCCCACCGGGAATCCCCACCGACGATGTCGACGTTAACGCTGCTTGTCGATGGAAGTATGGCGACGGCGCTGTCGCGCACACGGATAATCCCAAGTGGCCGCACTCATGGCAGTGTGTCCCGGCTGGGCCGCCCTCGAGCTCCAACATCCCGCTCAAGTGGAAGGGAACGTGGACGAGCGCTGGAACGAGTCTGCCTGCGACGCTGAACCTCACCAGCGTTGATCCTATCCAGGGTTCGATAGAGGTTGTCGGCCTTTGTGCGGCGAATTGGGGCGAAGTGCAACGCAATTCGGACACGTCGAGGCGTGTTCACGCATCGGTCACAGGCGGACCGTGCATCGACAATGAATGGGACTTGCTGATCGACAACCGCAGCATTACTGGACAGGATGCCAGCGGCAGGAACGCAAATTTTGCGTTCCTGCCCGCCTAGCTAATATTCTCTCTCGCTAATTTCAGTCGTGATCGGCGGCGAGCAGGACCATCGAGGAGCGGTGCAGACCGACCACGGTGCAGGCTCGGCGCTCAGAAACCCGAACCGCTCACGCAGCATCTCTGCTGCGCGGCGCTTCCGGTTCGGGTCAGTATGCCCGTCTCGGCTGGCATGTCCGGTCGGCCGCACTGTGACGAATGTGCACCCTTTCGGTGGGAAATCTGCGAAATGGCGACGTCTTCCTACGCACTCGTCACAGCGTCCAGAACAGATGTCAGCAATTCCCCAAGAGCTCCTGGGACTTCTAGTCACGCCCGCCGGCCGCGGGTGCGACGCAACAGGCGCCCGCTCAGCAGTCCACGACGGAACTTCTTGGTGGTCTTGTCGATGACGGACGTGTCGCGCAACGGCAACTGCAGTTCGTCCTCGGCCGGGATGCCGGCCTGCAATTGCCGGCCCCGCTCGAGTTCGGCGTCGACCTCGGCGCCGAACAGCAAGGCCACGTTGGTGATCCATAGCCACAGCAGGAACACCGCCACGCCGGCCAGCGAGCCGAACGTCTTGTTGTAGCTGCCGAAGTTGGCGACGTACACGCCGAACAACAGCGAGGCCACGGCCCACACCACGATGGCGATGGCCGCGCCCACACTGATCCACCGAAACTTCGGCTGCTTGACGTTGGGCCCGAAGTAATACATCACGGCCAGTGCGACGGCCACCAGAAGCAACAGTCCGGGCCAACGGGCGACGTTCCATACGGTCACCGTCGTCTCGCCGAGATGCAGCGCCGAACCGACCGCCTTGGCGACGTCACCGCTGAGCGTGAGCAGCAGCGCGCCCACGGCCCCGCCGATCAGCCCGACCGCGGTCAGCAACAACTGCTGGGAGCGCAGCTTCCAGGCCGGGCGGCCTTCCTCGACGCCGTAGATGCGATTCATCGCGCGGCTGAAGGCTCCGACATACCCCGAGGCTGACCACAGCGCGCCCAGGATGCCGACCACCAGAGCGAAGCCGGCCGTCGGTGCGCTGGCGAGCTGCTCGATGGGTTGTCGCAGGGTGTCGACGGCGCCGCCGGGGCTGATGTCGTCGACGATCCCCAGCAACGTCTGCGACGTGCGTTCGCTCTGCCCGATCACGCCCACCAGTGACACGATGACCACCAGTGCGGGAAACAACGACAGCACCGCGTAGTAGGTCAGCGCGGCGGCCAGGTCCATGCACTGGTCACTACTGAACTCGCTGATGGTCCGCCGGGCGGCGTACCGCAGTGAGGGCCGGGTCAGATCGGCGGGGGAGTCCGGTTTGGTCGGCGCGTCCGGGTCTGGGCGCGAACGGTTTTCGTTTTCGTCGACGGGTGTTGAGGTGGTCATCTCGTACCGATCATTCGCTCGCGGAGTCGCTCATCGCCCGCTGTGGCGACGTTCCTGCTGATTGGACAACCCGAGCGCCACACCGAGTGCAGACAGGGCGACGATGCCCGCCCCGAGGCCCGGACCCGCCCAGCCGAGGCTCATCGCCGCGACGCAGACGAGGGCCGAAGCAGCAATCAGTATGGCAAATGCCAGAGCGACAGAGTGTCCGCCGGCGGTCGGCTTGTGTTCCATGGCGGTGGGATTACCCGCGGGACGCCCGCTCCACACCGGTTTTCAACTCCCGGGTGCAGCAATCACTCAGCAAGCTGACAGTTGCCGCTGATATCAAGTGAAACCGATGCACCAGCTCATTGCGCAGATCTCGCTGATCCACGGCTGGTTTCCCGTCGTCGTCCAGACGGTCGCCGCGATGCTGCTGGGCGCCGCGGTGGGTTGGCGCTCGCCGCGCTGGCGTCGACGGCTGTTGCCAGTCCTCGTGGTCGTGGCGGCAGTGCTGGCCGCGCTTACCTACTGGTACATCGACTCGATCGGGGTGGCCGGCAACGCCGGACCGCCGCAGCTGTGGGTGTGGATCGCGTTGACGGCGCTGGCGGTCGGTGTCGCGACCGTGGGGTGGGTGAGTGCCCGCTGGTGGCGACGCACCGCCTCGGTGGCCGCAATCGCCGCATGTGCGGTGTCTTGTGGGCTGACCCTCAACATGTGGGTCGGCTATTTCCCGACGGTGCATGCCATGTGGAACCAGCTCACCTCCGGTCCGCTGCCGGGCCAGACCGACCGGCTGACCGTGACCAAGATGCAGCTGGCCCATTTCCAGCCCACCAGCGGCGTGCTGGTCCCGGTGACCATCGATGCCGAAGCGTCGGGCTTCGCCCACCGCACCGAACTCGTCTACCTCCCGCCGGCCTGGTTCGCCAGCAACCCGCCCCCGCGGCTCCCGGCGGTGATGATGATCGGCTCCCAGCTGAACACCCCGGCCGATTGGCTGCGGGCGGGCAACGTGCTGGGGATCATCGACGCGTTCGCGGCGGCCCACGGCGGCACCGCCCCGGTGTTCGTCTTCGTCGACGCCACGGGCTCGTTCACCAACGACACCGAGTGCGTCAACGGCGTGCGGGGCAACGCGGCCGATCATCTCACCAAAGACGTTGTGCCATACCTGGTCTCGAACTTCGGTGTGCGCGCCGATCGTGACGGGTGGGGGATCGCGGGGTGGTCGATGGGTGGCACGTGCGCGGTCGATCTGACTCTGATGCACCCCGACATGTTCGGCTCGTTCGTCGACATCGCCGGTGACCTGCGTCCGAACGCGGGCACCAAACAGCAGACGATCACCCGGCTCTTCGGCGGGGACGCCGACGCCTGGGCGGCCTACGATCCGCTCACCATCATGCGTCGGCACGGCCCGTACTCCGACGTCAGGGCCTGGTTCGAAGTCCCCGCCGCGCAGCATGGCGGTGGCGGGCACGATCCAGCCAATCCCGAGGGACAGGACGTGGCGGCCACCACCCTGTGCGACACTGCCCGAGCGGCCGCGATCGAATGCTCGGTGATCACCGCACCGGGCCGCCATGACTGGGCGTTCGCCAACAATGCGTTTGCCGCGGCATTACCGTGGCTGGCCGGTCAACTGCACACTCCCGGTGTGGAGGAGACGGCGTTGCCGGCGTCGACGTCGGGGCCGCACCCCACGAGTGTTCAGGCCGCCCCAGGCTAGCAGTGCTAACGCCCGCGCGCGGGCTGGGCTGCAGTCGACGCCGACGAGGACGGCAGTGTCGACGGCCGTTCGATGATCGTCGAGTTCGCCCCTCCGACACGGTAACTGGCGCCACGATGCTCGTCGGCCAACCGGTCACCGTTGCCCAGCAGCTTGTTGCGCAAGCTGCCCGGTGCGTACTCCGTCTGGTAGGCGCCGCGCTCGGTGAGCACCGGCACCACGTGGGTGATGAAATCCGCGAAGGATCCGGGCGTGATCGCGTAAGCCAGGTTGAAACCGTCGACGTCGGTCTCCTCGACCCACTCCTGCAAGGTGTCGGCAACGTGCACGCCGGATCCGACGATGCGCGGTCCCATGCCGCCGATCTCACCCCACTCGGCGATATCGCGCACATTCCACTCACCGCCCTTGTCCGAGGCGGACTGAAATGCCTTGACGGCCGAGAGGATTGCGTTGGAATCCACATTGCCGATCGGCTCGTCGAGGCCGTAGCGGGCCAGATCGACCCCCATCCAGCCGGACATGAACACCAGCGCGCCTTCGGGATCGCCATAGGCCAGGTACTCGGCATGGGTGGCGTGGGCGGCTTCGTCGGTCTCGCCGGTGATGATCGTGGTGAGGTTGAAGATCTTGGCCGAGTAGGGATCGCGCCCGGCGAGTTCGAGCTCGGCGCGGATCGTGGAGACCGTCTCGCGCAGAAGGGCTTTGGTGGGAGCGGCGGTGAAGATGGCCTCGGCGTTCTCGGCGGCGAACCGCACCCCGCGCGGGGAGGAGCCCGCCTGGTAGATCACCGGGGTGCGCTGTGGCGACGGCTCGGCCAGATGCACGCCCGGAACGCTGAAATGTGTTCCGGAGTGGCCGATGTGATGCACCTTCGCCGGATCGGTGAAGACTCCGCGGGCGGCGTCGCGCACCACCGCGTCGTCCTCCCATGAGCCTTCCCACAACTTGTAGAGCACCTCGAGGTACTCGTCGGCGTGGTCGTAGCGCGCATCGTGGGCCGGTTGGTCCGTCTGGCCCATGTTGCGCGCCGCAGCGGGCAGATACCCGGTGACGACGTTCCATCCGACCCGGCCATTGGTCAGATGGTCCAGCGTCGACATCCGACGGGCGAACGGGTAGGGATGCTCGAAACCGGTCCCGGTGGTGATACCGAAACCGAGGTGCTCGGTCACCAGGGCCATCGCCGACACCAGCAGCATGGGGTCACCGACGGGAATCTGGGCGGCCTGGCGGATCGCCGCCTCGTCACTGGCTCCGTACACGTCGTATGTGCCCAGCACGTCGGCGATGAACAGGCCGTCAAATCGCCCGCGCTCCAACAACTTCGCCAGTTCGGTCCAGTAGGTGATGTCCTTGTAGCGCCACGACTGATCATCGGGATGGCGCCACAGCCCGGGCGATTGATGGGCGACGCAGTTCATATCGAAGGCGTTGAAGCGGATCACACGGGTCACTGGGTGAGCGTGTCGGACCGACGGCCGCGCGTCACCGGTTGTGCTCACGGGGATTGTTTTGGAAGTGCACCACGAGCGCACAGCCGGCCACCTTGTCGACTTTTCCAGTGGAGAGTTCGGCGGGAAACCGCCAAACTTGCGGAGTGTCAACGAAGTCGCTGCTGATCTCGGTCCTGAACTGGCTACGCGCCGGGTATCCAGAAGGCGTGCCGGGTACCGATCGGGTTCCCCTGCTGGCCTTGTTACGGGCCACCCCGCTCACCGAGGAGCAGGTGGCCGAAGTGGTCCGCAACATTGCCGAGGCCTCCGCGCCCGCCGACATCGACGATCCCATCGAGCGCGACGACATCGCGGAGTTCATCGCCGATGTGTGCCATCACGATGCCGGCCCCGAGAACATCGCGCGGGTGGCGGCCAAACTGGCCGCGGCGGGCTGGCCGCTGGCCGGCGTCGACCTGGTATCCGACGCTGCCGCCGACTCAGACGACCAATAAACGCGTACGCCGCGGATTGCAGTTAAGGGGGTGACTGCAATCCGCGGCGTTGACGTGGGTTTCGACTATCCGCGCAGCGAGGAGGTGTCGATCACGAAGCGGTACCGCACGTCACTGGCGAGCACACGCTCGTAGGCCTCGTTGATGTAATCGGGCTGGATGACCTCGATCTCGGGGAGCACATCGTGCTCGGCGCAGAAATCGAGCATTTCCTGGGTCTCGGGGATGCCGCCGATCATCGACCCCGACAGGCTGCGACGCATGGCACCGAGCGGGAAGAACGGCACTACCAGGGGCTTCTCCGGAGCGCCCAGCTCCACGAGCGTGCCGTCGCGCTTGAGCAGGCCCAGGTAGGCGCCGAGGTCCAGGTTCGCCGAGACGGTGTTCAAGATCAGGTCGAACTGGCCGGCCAGCTTGCCGAAGGTGTCCGAGTCGCTCGTCGCGTAGTACTCGTCGGCACCCAGCCGCAGCCCGTCTTCCATCTTCTTGAGCGACTGCGACAACACGGTGACGTGCGCGCCCATCGCCTTGGCCAGCTTGACGCCGACGTGGCCCAGGCCGCCGAGGCCGATGATCGCGACCTTCTTGTCCGGCCCGGCGTTCCAGTGCCGCAGCGGGGAGTAGGTGGTGATGCCGGCGCACAGCAGGGGAGCGGCCTTGTCCAGCGGGATGCTGTCGGGGATACGCAGCACGTAGTTCTCGTCGACGACGATCGCGCCGCTGTAGCCGCCATAGGTGGGGGTGCCGTCGCGACCGGTCGCGTTGTACGTGCCGATCATGCCGCTGCCGGTGCAGTACTGCTCCAACCCGGCCTTGCAGTTGTCGCATTCGCGACAGGAGTCCACAAAACAACCCACGCCGACGTGGTCGCCGACCTTGTACTTGGTGACCTCGGAGCCGACGGCGGTGACGACGCCGGCGATCTCGTGGCCGGCCACCACCGGGTAGTTCGGGGTGCCCCACTCGCCCTTGACGGTGTGGATGTCGGAATGGCAGATGCCGGCGAAGTGGATGTCGAAGGCCACATCATGTGGGCCGACCTCGCGGCGGGTGATGCTGGTTTTGGCCAGCGGCTCGGTCGCCGAATTTGCGGCATAGGCGTAAACAGTGCTCATCAAAAGCCCTCTTTGCTCGTCGTCGTGCGTATTCACCGAAGGTTAGCCCGGTTAACTGACTACTGCCTGAAGACGGCAGTCCGCCCAGTGCAACGGCGCAGGCGGCGGCGATAGTCCCGCTGTCGGCTGTGACATGTATCCCGGACAGTCCGGGCCGAGGTCACAAGCCTGGCGCCCGGAAGGCCCCGTTGAAGGACGTGCGTTCGCAGCGGATCAGCCCGGCCAGGGTGTAGGGATCGCGGGCGATCAGATCCTCGACCTCCGGCTCGCTGAGGTCCCCGGTGATCAGCACTGCGCCGGTCGCCGATTCCAGACGTCCGGCCAACACGATGCGGCCCGCGGCCACCTCTTCCTCGAGCCACGCGATGTGGGCAGGGCGGGTCTGCTCGACGACGTCGAGCGGTTGGGTGTACGTGGTGGTGAGGACGTGAAACACGTGGCTGAGATTAGTTGATCGGCGCGTTGACCCAGCGCAGGTCATCGAGGATGCCCCGGGCGGCCACGATGTTCTGTCCGGTCTGCCAGACCTCGTTGTTGACCACGAACACCCGATTGTCCCGGGTCGCGGACAATGCCCGCCACGCCGGGCTGTCGAGAATCGCCGGGGCATGATCTCGCGCTTCCGGCGACGCGAAGGACACATAGACGATGTCGGCGTCGGCGATCCGGTAATCGGCGTCGGTGGTGCTCAGCTCCTCGTAGGGCTTGTCGGTAAACCGTTGCGCCGCAGGGCGATCCAGGCCAACTGCGGCGAGCACGCTGCCGGGGAAGTTGTTGGCGCCGTAGACGCGCACGGTGTTCTCGGTCAGCTGTACCACCGAGGCCTGGAAATGCCCGGCGTCGTTCTGTGCGCCGGCGTCGCGGGCGGCGTCGTCGAACTTGGCGATCAGGTCGGCGGCCGCCTCGGCGCGACCCGTCGCCTCTCCGACCGCCCGCAAGGTGTCGCGCCAACCGGCCCCGGGGGCACCGGTGAACACGGTCGGCGCGATCGCCGACAACGCGCCGAAGGACGACGGCGTCAGGGCTGCCGACCCCAGGATCAGCTCGGGCTTGGCGGCTTCCAGGGCGGCCAGGTCCGGCGCTTCCCGGGTGCCGGCCGGGGCCACCTCGTGGATGACCCGGCCCAGATATGAGGGCTGTTGGTCGGAGCCGGCCGGGAGCGCCGCAGCGACGATGCGTGACTGCAGTCCCAGCGCGCACAACGCGTCGAGCTGGTCGCCGGACAACGCCACGATGCGTTGCGGGTCTCCTCGCAGCTCCGTGGACTCCGGGATCTCCGAGTCGCCCGCTCCATCTGGCTTGGCGTTGCGGACCCGGCGCGCCGCCTGGTCGGCGGGTGCCGGCTCGGCGGCGCAGGACTCGTCGGGTCGGCGATCGTTTCCCAACACCCCCGCACCGGCGATCTTGGTGACGCTGGTGGAGATCGACGTCTGACCCGTGGATGTCTGCTCGGCCGTGCCGCACCCACTGGCCAGGGTGGCGGCTGCGGCGATCACGGCGACTGTGGCGCGGGGACGGTTCGTCAGCACCGGCCGACCGTAACATCGACAGCCTTCCCGCTGGTCAGAAGCTCGTAGCCGAAATTGCTCGCGTCGGGACGCCACGCAGTACGACAGTTTGTAGGACCCACGGGCGCGCAGGCCGCCGGGAGCGTTAGGATTCAGTTCGAGAAGCGGGATTTCCCGACGAATCTTTGGAGGATCTCTTGGTAGCCGAAGCGCCCCCAATCGGAGAACTCGAGGCACGTCGTCCTTTTCCGGAACGGATGGGCCCCAAGGGCAACCTGATCTACAAGCTCATCACCACGACCGATCACAAGTTGATCGGCATCATGTACTGCGTCGTCTGCTTCGCCTTCTTCTTCATCGGCGGTCTGATGGCGCTGTTCATGCGTACCGAACTGGCGATGCCCGGCTTGCAGTTCTTGAGCAATGAGCAGTTCAACCAGCTGTTCACCATGCACGGCACGGTGATGCTGCTGTTCTACGCCACCCCGATCGTGTTCGGGTTCGCCAACCTGGTGCTGCCGCTGCAGATCGGTGCGCCCGATGTGGCGTTCCCGCGCTTGAACGCGCTGTCGTTCTGGCTGTTCCTGTTCGGCGCGCTGATCGCCCTCGGTGGCTTCATCACCCCGGGCGGCGCTGCGGACTTCGGTTGGACGGCCTACTCGCCGCTGACCGACGCCATCCACTCCCCGGGCGCCGGCGGCGACCTGTGGATCCTGGGCCTGGCCGTCGGTGGTCTCGGCACCATCCTCGGTGGCGTCAACATGATCACCACCGTGGTCTGCATGCGCGCCCCGGGCATGACGATGTTCCGGATGCCGGTGTTCACCTGGAACATCCTGGTGACCTCGATCCTGGTGCTGATCGCCTTCCCGATCCTGACCGCCGCACTGTTCGGCCTGGCCGCCGACCGCCACCTGGGTGCGCACATCTACGACCCGGCCAACGGCGGTGTGCTGTTGTGGCAGCACCTGTTCTGGTTCTTCGGTCACCCCGAGGTGTACATCATCGCGCTGCCGTTCTTCGGCATCGTGTCCGAGATCTTCCCGGTGTTCAGCCGCAAACCGATCTTCGGCTACACCACCCTGATCTACGCCACGATCAGCATCGCGGCCCTGTCCATCGCGGTGTGGGCGCACCACATGTACGCCACCGGTGCCGTGCTGCTGCCGTTCTTCTCCTTCATGACGTTCCTGATCGCCGTCCCGACCGGCATCAAGTTCTTCAACTGGATCGGCACGATGTGGAAGGGCCAGTTGACGTTCGAGACGCCGATGCTGTTCTCGGTCGGCTTCCTGATCACCTTCCTGCTCGGTGGCCTGTCCGGTGTGCTGCTGGCCAGCCCGCCGCTGGACTTCCACGTCACCGACAGCTACTTCGTCATCGCGCACTTCCACTACGTGCTCTTCGGCACCATCGTGTTCGCCACCTACGCGGGCATCTACTTCTGGTTCCCGAAGATGACCGGACGTCTGCTCGACGAGCGCCTGGGCAAGCTGCACTTCTGGCTGACCTTCATCGGCTTCCACACCACCTTCCTGGTTCAGCACTGGGTCGGCGATGAGGGCATGCCGCGGCGCTACGCCGACTACCTGGCCAGCGACGGCTTCACCACGCTTAACGTGATCTCCACGATCGGCTCGTTCATCCTGGGTATCTCGGTGCTGCCGTTCGTGTGGAACGTGTTCAAGAGCTGGCGCTACGGCGAGCCGGTGATGGTCGACGACCCGTGGGGTTACGGCAACTCGCTGGAGTGGGCGACCTCCTGCCCGCCCCCGCGGCACAACTTCACCGAGCTGCCCCGGATCCGTTCGGAGCGTCCGGCGTTCGAGCTGCACTACCCGCACATGATCGAGCGGATGCGCGCCGAGGCCCACGTGGGCCGCGCACATCACCCAGAGCTCGAGTCTGCGGACGCCTCCAGCTGACGGGTGGCAGCATCCGGGGGTGAGCCCGTCGAAGAAGTGTCGATCGGTGCTTCACGAGAGCGCTCATCGGTACTGATCACGGTCACCGGAGTCGATCAGCCCGGCGTCACCTCGGCCCTGTTCGAGGTCCTGGCCCGCCATCAGGTCGAGCTGCGCAACGTCGAACAGGTCGTGGTCCGCGGCCGGCTCACCCTGGGTGTGCTGGTCGCGGCGCCGGTGACGGCGACGGCCGACGGCGCGTTACGCCGTGACGTCGAGTCGGCGATCCATCGGCTCGGGCTCGACGTCGCGGTCGAGCACAGCGACGACATGCCCGTCATGCGCGAGCCGTCGACGCACACCATCGTGGTGCTGGGCCGCCCCATCACCGCCGAGGCGTTCAGCGTGGTGGCCCGTGAGGTGGCCGCACTGGGCGTCAACATCGACACGATCCGTGGGGTGTCCGACTATCCGGTGACCGGGCTGGAACTTCGGGTGTCGGTGCCGGCCGGGCCAGACAACGCTGTGTACGGCGCCTTACAGTCGGCGCTGTCCCAGGTGGCGGTCGATGAAGGCGTCGACATCGCGTTGGAGGACTACAGCCTGGCGCGGCGGGCCAAGCGACTCATCGTCTTCGACGTCGACTCCACCCTGATCCAGGGTGAGGTCATCGAGATGCTGGCCGCCCGCGCCGGCATGGAGGCACAGGTGGCGGCGGTCACCGAAGCCGCGATGCGCGGCGAACTGGACTTCGCCGAATCGCTGCACCGCCGGGTGGCCACCCTGGCCGGGTTGCCGGCCTCGGTGCTCGACGACGTCGCCGAACAGATCGAGCTGACCCCCGGGGCGCGCACCACCATCCGGACCCTGCGGCGGCTCGGCTTCCACTGCGGCGTGGTGTCGGGCGGGTTCCGCCAGGTCATCGAACCGCTGGCGCATGAACTCATGCTCGATTACGTGGCGGCCAACGAACTCGAGGTGGTCGACGGAAAGCTGACCGGACGGGTCATCGGCCAGGTTGTCGACCGGCCTGGTAAAGCCAAGGCGCTGCGTGATTTCGCCCAACAGGTCGGCGTGCCGATGGAGCAGACCGTGGCCGTCGGAGACGGCGCCAACGACATCGACATGCTGGCCGCCGCCGGGCTGGGCGTGGCGTTCAATGCCAAGCCCGCACTGCGCGAGGTCGCCGATGCCTCGCTGAGCCACCCTTATCTGGACACCGTGCTGTTCATCCTCGGCGTCACCCGCGGTGAGATCGAGGCCGCCGACGCGCTCGACGGCATGCTGCGCCGCGTCGAGATCCCCGAGGACTGACACACGGCGAGAACCGGACCGCCGGGCTGTCGTAGGGTAGGGGAATGGCGAACCTCAAGCACACGATCGTGGTCGGAACGTTCGCTGTCGCGGCAGTTCTGGGACAGTTGGCGGTGGCGGCCCCGGCCGAGGCCAAACGGTGCCCGTCCGGAACCAAGGCCACCAAGTTCGACGGCGTGTGCGTGGCCGGTGGTTCCGGCGGCGGGATGGGTGCGGTGGCACCGCCGGTGATGGCGCCGGGCACCGGAGACGCCAACATCCAGAGCCGGCCCGGCCAGCTGCCGACGGTGAACGGAGTTCCGTGCACCATCGAGCATTTCAGCACCTGCTACGCCATGTCGCAGCAGCCCTGAGCGCCGATCAGACCACCAGCGTCTGCGGCTGTGCGCTCAGCGTGCCGGTGATGCTGTGCCAAGCGCGCACCAAGAGCTGAACGGCCGCTTCGAGTTCCGGCTCGGGTAGTGCGTAGGGCAGTCGGATGAACCGCTCAAGGGTGCCTTCGACCCCGAACCGCGGGCCGGCAGGCACATTCAGCCCCAACCGCATGGCGGCAGCCGACAACGCGGTGCTCATCGGCGCCGGCAGCCTCACCCACAATGACATCCCGCCGCGTCCGCGGCCTGGTTGCCAGTCAGGGAGTTCGCGGGCCAGGAGCGTCACCAGGAATTCCCTACGGGCGCACAACATTTCGCGACGCTCCGGCAGCACCTCCGCGTGTGCCGTGAGTAGCCTGGCCGCGGCGAGTTGCTCGAGAATGGGAGTGCCCAGATCCACCGACGGCCGGATCGCCGCGATGGCCGCCAGCGTGGCGGGTTCGGCCCGGATCCAGCCGACCCGCAGACCGCCCCAGAACGATTTCGACATCGAGCCGACCGTGAGCACCAGATCGTCGCGCGCCACCGCGGCGGCCAGCGGCTCGGGCGGTGCTTCGTCGATCCACATGTCGGCGATCGACTCGTCGATGATTGTGCGGGTGCGAGTATCGGAGATGAGTTGCCCCAACCGCTTTCGTTCAGCAGCGGGCATGGTGAAACCGGTCGGGTTGTGGCTGTCGGGAATCAGGTAGGCCAGGCTCGGGGCGAGCTGTCGTAGTGCGGCCTGCACCGCGTCGAGTTCCCAACCGTCCTCGGTGAGCGCCACGGGGACCGCCCGGGCTCCCGCGGTGGCGATCGCGGTGAGCGCACCGTGGTACGTCGGCTGCTCGACGAGCACCCGATCGCCGGGCCGGGTGTGGCTGGCCAGGATCAGCCCGATGGCGTGTTGCGCACCGGTGGTCACCATGATCTGGCTCGGGTCAGTGGGTAGGCCACGGGCGCAATACCTTTCGGCGACCGCGGCGCGCAGCGGCACCACTGCCCTGCCCGCCGCCGGCCCCATTCCGACCGAGGCCACCACGCCCACGGTCAGCCTGGCCGAGGCGGCGATGGCCGCGCCCGGCACCGCGGTGCTCGAAGCGTTCGCCGACGCCGCCCGCGACATCGCGCCGTATCTGCGTGAGCCCGGGCACGAGGTGATGGGCGTGGTGCCGCTGCGCGCCGCGG
>NZ_LZJD01000040.1:0-35328 GCF_001666875.1 Mycobacterium sp. E802 | reverse complement strand
TCGCTGACCGGCAACGCGGCAGCTGTCATAACGGGCATACTACAAACTACCGTATTAATTCACAGACGGACCACTAGGATGTTCCGGGCGTGCCGCGCGGGTACTTCGTCGTCGCCACCAAGCCGTAAGCGGCAAACGTCGTCGAGCGTGAACTTGTTGCTGAAAATACGCCGGATCTTCGACAACAAGTTCACTTTCGAAGCATGGGACGTCAGCCGGCGGCCACCGGCGGACGTCGATCCGCCGCGGTCTTGGGTGGCGTCTGCGCGTCGTTGTCGGTGAACTCCTTGGTCCAGCAGGCGAATTCCAGCGTGATTCCGTCGGGATCGAGGAAGTAGAACGACCGCACATACACCCCGGGATGCACGGTCGCCGAGGCCTGCATCGGGCTGTCGTCGTGGTTGAGCACCGGGCCGACGCGAACACCCTTGGCCTTGAGCTTTTCCCGGTACTCGTCGAACTTCTCCGCAGGTACGTGCAGCGCGATGTGGTTGAGCGAGCCGGTGGCGCTGACGAATTCGCCGATACCCGGGATCGCCGCCGGCGCCGAGATGCCCGGCACCCCGTCGGGGGCATCGCGGAACCAGAAGAACGCGATGCAATCGCCGTTGCCTGCATCGAAGAAGAAGTGCTGGCCCATGTCCCCGGGCAGGTCCAGCGATTTGATCAGCGGCATGCCGAGGACGTTGGTGTAGAAGTCCACCGTGCGGGCCATGTCGGCGCAGACCAACGCCACATGGTTGATGCCGCCGAACTCGAACTCCGGGTTGGGATTGTCAGGCTTGATCACGTCGATACACCTCCGGGCGAACGCGCCGAGGACTGGCGCGGCTGCGAATCTGAATCTAACATCAGATTCAGATGTGATCAATGGAGTGAGGAAACACGTGACCGTCAGCCCTCGTACCCCCCTGCCGACCGCGCGCGGCCGCCAAACCCAGGCGGCGATCGACAACGCAGCCCGCACGGTGGTCGCCCGCAAGGGCATCCTGGCCACGACGATCTCCGACATCGCCTCCGAGGCGGGCCGCTCCGCCGCGTCGTTCTACAACTACTACGCCTCGAAAGAGGCCATGGTCCGCGAATGGGCCCTGCGGTTCCGCAACGAGGCCCGCGAACGCGCACTGCCCGCCACCGCACCGAATCTGTCCAACTGGGAACGCAGCTACCAGGCCGCCTCCGCACACTGGATGACCTACCGGCACCGCCTGGCCGAAATCATCAGCGTGTCCCAGATGGCGATGGTCGACGACGACTTCGCCGAATACTGGGACGAGATCTGCCAACTGCCGATCGCGATGATCACCGGGATGGTCAAACACGCTCAGCAGCAAGGGTTTTGCCCCGATGATGACGCCCACCTGACCGCGGTGGCACTGGTGTCGATGCTCAACCAGTTCTGCTACACCCAACTGTCCGGCGGTCGTGACGCCGTCGCCGACGACGCGGCCTGCATCACCACCCTGGCCAATGTGTTCTACCGGACCATCTACCACGAGGAGAGACCCCACACATGAACCAGCCGGAGGTGGTCCGCGAGTTCATCGGCCTGGAATCGCCGACCGCTCAACGCGCCGGCGCCGGCGGGTACCCGTGCCAGGGCCTCTATTACCGGAACGCAGCGCACAAACCCACAGTGGCCGTCATCGCCACGCACTACCAGATCGACTTCTCGGAGCACTACATCGCGGACTACCTGGCCGCCAGGGGCATCGGCTTCCTCGGCTGGAACACCCGATTCCGCGGCTTCGAGAGCAGCTTCCTGCTCGACCACGCACTCGTCGACATCGGTGTGGGTGTGCGCTGGCTCCGCGAACAGCAGGGTGTCGAAACCGTTGTCCTGCTGGGTAACTCCGGTGGCGGCTCACTCATGGCCGCCTACCAGGCCCAATCCAAGGACCACCACATCACGCCGCTGGACGGCATGCGGCCGGCCGCGGGACTGACCGATCTGCCACGAGCCGACGGGTATGTGGCCAGCGCGGCCCACCCCGGGCGCCCGGATGTGCTGACCGCGTGGATGGACGCCTCGGTGATCGACGAGAACGACGCCATCGCCAGTGATCCCGAACTCGACCTGTTCGACGAGCGCAACGGTCCGCCCTTCTCGGCCGACTTCGTCACCCGCTACCGCGCAGCCCAGGTGGCACGCAACGACAAGATCACCGACTGGGCCACCGACGAGCTCAAAAAGGTACGGGCTGCCGGATATTCGGACCGCCCGTTCACCGTCATGCGCACCTGGGCCGACCCCAGGATGGTGGATCCAGCGATCGAGCCCACCAACCGGCAGGCCAACCTCTGTTATGCCGGAACCCCCGTCAAGGCGAACCGCTCGACCCGCGGCATCGCCGCGGCCACCACCCTGCGCAACTGGATCGGCATGTGGAGCCTGCGGCACGCGCAGACACGCGCCGAACCGCATCTGGCCCGGATCACCTGTCCGGCGCTGGTGATCAATGCCGACCAAGACACCGGCGTGTATCCGTCGGACGCCAAACGCATCTACGACGCACTCGCGAGCACGGACAAGGAACAGTGCTCGATCGACACCGATCATTACTTCACCACCCCGGGCGCCCGCGATGAACAGGCCGATACCATCGCCGCATGGATCACGAAGCGGTGGCGGTGAACCCGGGACCGATCAGGGTCCTGGCACATTTCACCCCGGGCGACAAAGTGTTGGATCTCCTTGCGCCCCATCAGGACTGGCTGGACGTCCGATTCTGCGACGAGGACGACGACGCTACGTTCTACCGCGAGCTGCCCACCGCCGAGGTGCTCTGGCACGTCCTGCGTCCGGTCTCCGGCGACGATCTGCAGCGCGGGCTGCGACTGCGACTGGTGCACAAACTGGGCGCCGGCGTGAACACCATCGACGTGGATACCGCCGACCGGCTCGGCATCCTGGTGGCCAACATGCCCGGCGCCAACGCGCCCTCGGTGGCCGAGGGCACCGTGCTGCTCATGCTGGCCGCGCTGCGCCGGCTACCCGAGCTCGACCGCGCCACCCGCACCGGGGCGGGGTGGCCGTCGGATCACACTCTGGGTGAGACCGTCCGCGACATCAGTGGCTGCACGGTCGGCCTGCTCGGCTACGGCAACGTCGCCAAGCGCGTCGAGAAGATCGTCGTCGCCATGGGCGCCGACCCGGCCCAGGTGATCCACACCAGTACTCGCGACACCGGTCATCCGCAGTGGCGCAGCCTGCCGGATCTGCTGGCCGCCAGCGACATCATCTCGCTGCATCTGCCGTTGACCGACGCGACCCGTGGATTGCTCGACCGTGAGGCCTTGGCGACGATGAAGCCCGGTGCCGTCGTGGTCAACACCGCGCGAGGGCCGATCATCGACGAGCCCGCCCTCGTCGAGGCACTGCGCACCGGCGCGTTGGCGGCAGCCGGGCTGGATGTGTTCGCCGAGGAGCCGGTGCCGCCCGGCAATCCCCTACTTGAGCTGCCCAACGTAGTGCTGACCCCACACGTCACCTGGCACACGGTCGACACCATGCGGCGTTATCTGACCATGGCGATCGACAACTGCCGTCGGATCCGTGACGGGGAGCCGCTCGCACACGTAGTGAACGGGACGAGTTAGGCCGCCGCAGTGGCGCTCGTCACGTCGGAGTACCCTCGGCCCAACCGACCGGTTATTGGAGAAATGCCCCCTGATGGAGGTACCACATGCCCCTTGCGATCACGTCTGAGCACAGCGATCTGGCCGATTCGGTTCGCTCGCTGGTAGCCCGGGTAGCACCGTCAGAGGTGCTGCACGAAGCGATCGACGCGGATTGGCAACACCCCATCCCCAACCCTCCGCCGTATTGGAAAGCCGCGGCCGATCAGGGTCTGCAGGGTGTGCACCTGTCGGAAGCCGTTGGCGGGCAAGGCTTCGGCATTCTCGAACTGGCCATCACGCTGGCCGAGTTCGGCTACGGCGCGGTGCCGGGGCCGTTCGTGCCCTCGGCGATCGCCGGCGCCTTGATCTCCGCCAACAACCCCGAGGCGAAGATCCTCACCGGCCTGGCTTCCGGTGACACCATCGCCGCCTACGCCATCGACTCCGGCCTGACCGCGACGCGCCACGGCGAGAGTCTGGTGATCCGCGGAGAGGCACGGGCGGTGCCGGCCGCGGCACAAGCCTCGGTGCTGGTGCTCCCGGTCGCGATCGACTCCGGGGTGGAGTGGGTGGTGCTGGACGCCGCTCAACTCGAGATCGAGCCGGTGCGCAGTGTCGATCCGCTGCGTCCGCTGGCGCATGTGCGGGCCAACGCCGTCGAGGTCAGCTCCGACGAAGAGGCCGAGCGCGTGCTGGCCAACCTGGACACCGCGCGGGCTCGGGCATTGATCTCGACGCTGTTGTCCGCCGAGGCCATCGGCGTCGCACGCTGGGCCACCGACACCGCGACCGGTTACGCCAAGATCCGTGAGCAGTTCGGCAGGCCGATCGGCCAGTTCCAGGCGATCAAGCACAAATGTGCCGGCATGATCGCCGAGACCGAACGGGCCACCGCGGCAGTCTGGGATGCGGCCCGCGCGCTCGACGAAGTGCAGGAAAACGGCTCGGCAGAAACCCATTTCGAGTTCGCCGCGGCAGTGGCCGCCACCCTGGCACCCGCCGCCGCGCAACACACCACCCAGGACTGCATCCAGGTGCACGGCGGCATCGGATTCACCTGGGAACACGACACCAACGTGTACTACCGGCGCGCGCTCGTGCTGGCCGCGTGCTTCGGGCGCGCCGCGGACTACCCGCAACTGGTGGTCGACACCGCGACCGCCACCGGTATGCGTCCGGTCGACATCGACCTGGATCCCGACACCGAAAAGCTGCGTGACGAGATCCGCGCGGAAGTCGCTGCGCTCAAAGCGATTCCGAGCGGATCCGAGCGCAATACCGCGATCGCCGAGGGCGGCTGGGTGCAACCCCACCTGCCCAAGCCGTGGGGCCGGGCATCGGAACCGATCGAGCAGATCATCATCGCCCAGGAGTTCAGCACCGGCCGGGTCAAGCGCCCGCAGATGGGCATCGCCTCCTGGATCATCCCGTCGATCGTGGCGTTCGGCACCGACGAGCAGAAGCAGCGGTTCCTGCCGCCGACGTTCCGCGGCGAGATGATCTGGTGTCAGCTGTTTTCCGAGCCGGGCGCCGGTTCGGACCTGGCCAGCCTGACCACCAAGGCCACCAAGGTCGACGGCGGCTGGCGGATCACCGGGCAGAAGATCTGGACGACGGGAGCCCAGTTCTCGCAATGGGGCGCCCTGCTGGCCCGCACCGACCCGAGCGCTCCGAAACATCAGGGCATCACCTACTTCCTGCTCGACATGAACAGCGAGGGTGTCGAGGTCAAGCCGCTGCGCGAGCTCACCGGCAACGCCATGTTCAACACGGTGTTCATCGACGATGTGTTCGTGCCCGACGACATGGTGCTCGGCGAGGTCAACCGCGGCTGGGAGGTCAGCCGCAACACGTTGACCAACGAGCGGGTGTCGATCGGTAGCAGTGAGCCGCCGTTCTTGGCCAATCTCGATCAGTTCGTGGCGTTCCTCGGTGCGGGGCAGTTCGACCAGATCGACCAGAACCGGGCGGGCCAGCTGATCGCCGAAGGGCATGCCGCCAAGGTGCTCAACCTGCGCTCCACCCTGCTGACGCTGGCCGGCGGTGACGCGATGCCCGCCGCGGCGATCTCGAAGCTGCTGTCGATGAAGACCGGCCAGGGTTACGCGGAGTTCGCGGTGGCCTCCTTCGGCACCGACGGCGCCATCGGCGATCCCGACCAGGAGTACGGCCGCTGGGCCGAGTACCTGTTGGCCAGCCGGGCGACCACGATCTACGGCGGTACCACCGAGGTGCAGCTCAACATCATCGCCGAACGCCTGCTCGGCCTGCCCCGCGACCCGTAACCGTCTTCCCGCGAAAAGACATAAACCCGTACCAAAATGCCGGTTTTGGTACGGGTTTACGTCTGCTCGCCGAGGGTGCCAGGCGTACCGTCGAAATAGACGGCTACCAGAAACGGTTGACACTCAATGATGAGCACGTCACGACACCGCATTCTGCGCTCGGTAGCAGTGGGCGCAGCGGCGGTCGCGGTCGTCGTCACCCCAACCGCTGTGTGGGGGCAAGGGTCACCGGGGTCTACCGAAATTCAGGCCGAGCCATGTGTGAACGGCGTCATTCCGTGGAACCCCTACGTGGTGAACTGCAACCTGCAACCCAGGCCGCCGCGGGTCCGCGGGTCGGCACCCGATGCCGGCGCCATCATCGCGTGCCGCGACCGGCCGGGTTGCCTGGCCTGGTATATCAACGGGCCGCCGTGACGATGTGAGTTGACTTGATGAGCAGCGACAGGAACGACGTCGAAAAGCGTTGGCACGACCCGCAGATGTTTCGCTCTGCGGTGGGTTATGTGGTCGCCGTCGTCGCCGTAGCGGGCGTGGCTCTGGGTTTCTATGCCTTTGACCGCTCCACACTCTCGGCAACGCTCGTGCCGACGATCCTGTTCGTCGGCGGCGTCGGCGCCTTCTTCCGCACGTACCAGGTGTGGAAAGCCGAGGGCACGTGGCCGATCTGGCAGGCAGCAGGCTGGTTCCTGCTGGCCTTGTCGCTGGTGTGCCTGGCCGTACCGGGCTCAGCGCTGCTCGATTAGCGCCGACGCTACGGCAGGATCGAGTCGACGTAACCGCCGTCGACCCGCAACGCCCCGCCCGTGGTGGCCGAGGCCAGCGGAGAGGCCAGGTAGGTCACCATGTTCGCGATCTCCTCCGGCTCGATCAGCCGCTGGATCAGAGACTGCGGGCGATGCTTGATCATGAACTCGCGCTGCGCCTGCTCCCACGGCAGAGACTTGTCGACGAGCTGATAGACGAAGTCCTCGACCCCGGCAGTGTGGGTCGGCCCGGCGATCACCGAGTTCACGGTCACGCCGCTGCCCGCAGCCTCTTTGGCGAAACCGCGTGACACCGCGAGCAGCGCGGTCTTGGACACCCCGTAGTGGATCATCTCGGCCGGTGTCACGATCGCCGAGTCACTGGCGATCTGAATGGCGCGGCCCCAGCCCCGCGACGTCATCCCGGGCAGGTAGCTGCGGATAAGCCGCACTGCGGCAAGGACATTCACGTCGAAGTAGGTGCGCCACTGGTCGTCGGTGATCTCCAGCGGCGGCACGGCACCGAAGATGCCGAGATTGTTCACCAGGATGTCGACGTCGGGCAGCTGACGCAGCAGCTCAGCTGTCCCCTCCTCGGTCGAGACGTCGGCAGCCACACCGAGAACGTCGAACTCGGCCAGCTTGGAGACGGCTTCGTCGACGCGCGCCGCCGTGCGGCCGTTGACGGCCACCCGGGCACCGGCGCGGGCCAGTTGTTCGGCGATGGCCAGCCCGATGCCCTGGGTCGAGCCGGTGACGAGCGCGGTCTTTCCGGTCAGTTCGATGTTCACAAGGCTGTACTACCACCGACGCGGGCAACCTATTCCCACCTATTCCCACCTATTCCAGGTCGCGCAATTCGCGCTTGAGGATCTTGCCGGTCGGGTTCCGCGGCAACTCGTCGAGGAAGACCACCTCACGCGGAACCTTGTAGCGGGCCAGGTGCTCTTTGACGTAGGCCTTGATCGCGTCTTCGTCGATGCTGGCGCCCTCGACCTTCACCACGAAGGCCTTCAGTCGGGCACCCCATTCCTTGTCATCGACACCGAGCGCGGTGGCCTCGACGACCTCGGGGTGTCCGCTGATCAAATCCTCGACCTCGGCGGGGAACACGTTCTCGCCGCCGGAGACGATCATCTCGTCGTCGCGGCCGCTGACGTACAGCAGTCCGTGTTCGTCGAAATAGCCGACGTCACCTGACGACATCATGCCGTCGATGATCTGCTTGTGCCCACCGCCGGTATATCCCTTGAACGGGAAGGTGTTTCGCACGAAAATACGGCCCACTTCACCCTGCGGAAGCTCTTTGCCGTTGTCGTCGAAGATCTTGACGGTTATGCCCTTGACCACCGGGCCGACCGTGGACGGGTTGATCGACAGATCCTGGGGCCGCGCGATGCTCGCAAATGCGATCTCGGTCGATCCGTACAGGTTGTAGATCACCGGCCCGAGGTCCTTGAGCGCGCGCGAGGCCAACTCCGCCCCGAGCTGGGATCCGGAGACGAACACGATCCGCAGCGAGGACAGGTTGGGCTTGGGCTTCATCTGCTCGAGGTGGTCGAGCATGCGCGAGAGCATCACCGGCACCACGACCATGCCGGTGACGCCGTGTTTCTCCACATCCTCGAACACCGTGGCCGGCTTGAACCGGCGGCGGAGCACCAGCGTGGTGCCCAGCATCATCGCGATGGTGGCGTGTAAGAACCCGAGCGCGTGGAACATCGGCGCCGGCAGCGCGGTCACCTCGCCGGCCTTGAACGGGACATGCGAGAGCACTCCGCCCACCGGGGCCAACGATGGCGGTGCGGCGCGGTTGGCGCCCTTGGGTGTTCCGGTGGTGCCACTCGTCAGAATGATGATCGACGGATGCTGGGAGGCCTTCGGGGCGGGCCGGCCGTTGCCGCGGGCGATGACCTCGGCCAGGGTTTCGTCCGTGCTGCCGGACGGCTGCTCGGAGTCGGGGTTGACGCCCAGCGCCCGCAGCTTGCCCAGTTCCGGTTCGGCCTGTGCGACGGCACCGGTGTACTCGTCGTCGTAGATGATCACCTTCGCGCCTTCGCGCGCGGACACCTCTTTGATCTGCGGCCCGGAGAACTCGGTGTTGAGCAAGATGATCCGGGCGCCCACCCGCGCGGCCCCGTACAGCGACACCAGGAACCACCGGTGGTTGCGGGCCAGGATCGCCACCCCGTCGCCGCCGCGCACGCCCATGGTGAGCAGCTCGTGGGCCACCGCATGGGCGGCCGCATCGAGCTCACCGAACGTGAACTCGCCTTCGTCGTCGATGACGGCGACACGCTCGGGGTGACGACGCGCATTCAGGGCCGGGATCATCCCGATTTCGCCCCAGGTCCGGATGTCGGCCAGCATGGCGACCATGTGCTGCGGCGGCTCCAGCCGGAGTGCGCCGGCCTCGAACATCTTGCGCGCGTAGTGCAATTCGGCCGCGCCGCGCTCCAGATACTCCTTGGCCTTGGCCGTGAGGTTCGCCGGCAGGTCAGACAAACTAGGCATCTGGCCACAATATGTGACGGCTATCGCGTCGGGGGCGTTAACTAGCATGTGGTCATGGCCGGTGCAGTGTCGCTGGAGATCGACGGCCTCGAGGTGGCTGTGAGCCACCCCGACAAGGTCGTTTTTCCCGACGTGCACGTCACCAAGCTCGACCTGATCAACTACTACCGGTCCGTGGCCGACGGCGCGCTACGCGGGGTGTACGGCCGTCCGATGATCCTCAAACGGTTCGTCAAGGGCATCACCACCGAGGCCATCTTCCAGAAGCGGGCACCAGAGAAGCGGCCGGACTATGTCGACGTGGCCGAGCTCAAGTACCGGTCCGGCACCTCGGCCAAGGAGGCCGTGCTGCGCGATGCCGCCGGGCTGGCCTGGGCGGTGAACCTGGGTTGCGTCGACCTCAACCCGCATCCCGTGCGGGCCGAAGACCTCGACCATCCCGACGAGTTACGGGTCGACCTCGACCCGATGCCCGGCGTCGACTGGTCGCAGATCGTCGCCGTCGCCCACGTTGCGCGCGAGGTACTCGAGGACCACGGCCTGACCGCCTGGCCCAAGACGTCGGGATCGCGCGGCTTTCACATCTACGCCCGCATCCACCCGCGCTGGCCGTTCACCAAGGTGCGGTTGGCCGCCGAGACGGTGGCCCGGGCGGTGGAGCTGCGGGCACCGGACATCGCGACCGCGCGGTGGTGGAAGGAAGAACGGGGCGAACGGGTCTTCGTCGATTTCAACCAGAACGCCAAGGACCGCACGGTGGCGTCGGCCTATTCCGTACGGGCCACCCCCGACGCCCGGGTGTCCACCCCGCTGCGTTGGGACGAGGTCGACGGCTGCCGCCCCGAGGCGTTCACCGTCGCCACCGTGCCCGACCGGTTCGCCGAGATCGGTGACCCGTGGGAAGGCATGGACACCACGGTCGGCGCTTTGGACGGGTTGCTCGCGCTCGCAGCCGAACTCGGCCCGGCCGAGAAGGCACCCAAGGGTGCTTCCCGCGACGGTCGACGACAGTCGAGCATGCCGCTGATCGAGATCGCCAAGACCAAGACGAAGGACGAGGCGCTCGGCGCACTCGACGTCTGGCGTGAGCGTCATCCGGCGGCAGCCGCACGGCTGGAGCCCGTCGACGTCCTCCTCGACGGCATGCGTGGTCCGAGCTCGATCTGGTACCGGGTCCGGATCAACCTGCAGCACGTGCCCGAGGCCGAGCGTCCCCCGCAGGAAGAACTCCTCGCCGACTACAACCCGTGGGAGCACTACCGCGGCGCCCAGTGGAAGCGAGGTTGAGACATGCGAATCGCCCTCTTCGCGACCTGCCTGGCGGATGCGCTGTTCCCCTCGGCCGCCATCGCCACGGTGCAACTACTCGAACGCCTCGGCCACGAGGTGGTCTTTCCCGATGGTCAAACCTGTTGCGGCCAAATGCATGTCAACACCGGCTATCTGGCCGAAGCCACCGCGCTGGTGCGCAACCACGTCGAGGCCTTTGAATCCGCGAACTGCGACGCCGTGGTGGCGCCATCGGGATCGTGTGTGGGCTCGGTGCGTCACCAACACGCGATGGTGGCCCGGCGCGCGGGTGACGAAGGACTCGCCATCCGCGCCGAACAACTGGCCGCCAAGACCTTCGAGTTGTCCGAGTTACTGGTCGACGTCCTCGGTGTCGACGACGTCGGCGCCTACTACCCGCACCGGGTCACCTATCACCCGACGTGCCACTCGCTGCGCATGCTCAGGGTGGGTGACAAGCCGCTGCGGCTGCTGCGCCATGTGCGGGGCTTGACGCTGGTGGAGTTGCCGCACGCCGACTCCTGTTGCGGCTTCGGCGGAACCTTCGCGATCAAGAACTCCGATACGTCCACGGCGATGCTGGCCGACAAGATGGCCCACATCCTGGAGACCGATGCCGAGGTGTGCAGCGCCGGGGACTCGTCGTGCCTGATGCACATCGGCGGCGGGCTGAGCCGGTTGCGCTCCGGGGTGCGCACGGTGCACCTGGCCGAGATCCTGGCGGCCGGCCCATGACGTTTCTCGGCACCCCCGGCGTCGGAAACCTGCGCGGCGAGGAATCATTCCCGGTCGCCGCCCGGGCCGCCCTGGCCAATTCCCAGCTGCGCCGCAACATCGGCCATGCCACCCACACGATTCGGGGCAAGCGGCTGGCCGCGATCGCCGAATGTGACGACTGGGAGCAGCTGCGCGCCGCGGGCAGCGCGCTCAAGCAGGACGTCATGGCGCGGCTTCCCGAGTTGCTCGAGCAGTTCGAGGACAACGTCACCAAGCGTGGCGGTGTGGTGCACTGGGCCCGCGACGGCGAGGAGGCCAACCGCATCGTCGCCGATCTGATCCGCGCCACCGGATCCGATGAGGTGGTCAAGGTCAAGTCGATGGCCACCCAGGAGATCGGCCTCAACGAATACCTCCAGGCCCAGGGCATCGCCGCGTTCGAGACCGACCTGGCCGAGCTCATCGTGCAGCTCGGCCACGACAAGCCCAGTCACATCCTGGTGCCGGCCATCCACCGCAACCGCGCCGAGATCCGGGAGATCTTCACCCGCGAGATGCCCGAGGCGGGCGAGCTCACCGACGATCCCCGCGTGCTGGCCATGGCGGCCCGAGCCCACCTACGTCGCAAGTTCCTCACCGCCGACGTCGCGATCAGCGGGGCCAATTTCGGCATTGCCGAGACCGGGACGCTGGCGGTGGTGGAGTCCGAAGGCAACGGCCGGATGTGTCTGACGCTGCCGCAGACGCTGATCACGGTGATGGGCATCGAGAAGATCGTGCCGACCTTCACCGATCTCGAGGTGTTCATGCAGCTGCTGCCGCGCTCCTCCACGGCCGAACGGATGAACCCCTACACCTCGATGTGGACCGGTGTGCACCCCGGCGACGGGCCGCAGGAGTTCCATCTGGTCCTGTTGGACAACGGCCGCACGCAGGTGCTGGCCGACGAGGTGGGGCGCCCGGCGCTGCACTGCATCCGGTGCAGCGCATGCCTGAATGTCTGCCCGGTCTACGAACGCACCGGCGGCCACGCCTACGGGTCGGTGTACCCGGGACCGATCGGGGCGATCCTGAGTCCTCAGCTCACCGGCACCACCGGTCACGATGATCCCAACGCCAGCCTGCCGTATGCCTCTTCGCTGTGCGGGGCGTGCTTCGAAGCCTGCCCGGTCCGCATCGACATCCCGTCGATCCTTGTCCATCTGCGAGCCGAGCAGGTGGACCAAGACAGAGGAGGGTTACCCGGCGGGCAAGACCTGGCCATGAAGGCCGCAGGGTGGGCGATGGCCGGTGCGGGCCGGTTTTCACTGGCCGAGAAGGCCCTGAGTGCCGGGCGGCTGATCGCCGGGCGCGACCACCGCATCACCGCGCTGCCCTGGCCTGCCTCCAAATGGACCGCCAGCCGCGACATTCCCCAACCGCCTGCGGAGACATTCCGACAATGGTGGAGCCGCACGCATCAGGAGGGGCAAGGATGACCGGCCCGACGCCTGAAGCCAAGGCTGCGGTGCTGGGACGGATCCGGGCCGCCCTGGCGTCCGCGCCACCGCAGCCGGTGCGGGTTCCACGTGACTACCACCGCGAGCCGCTGACCGGCCCGGGCAACATCGAACGGTTCGCTGAAGCAGTCGCCGAGTATCGGGCCCGGGTACACCGCATCGAGCCGGAGGCGATCGCGTCGACGGTCCGCGCACTGGTCGGCCCGGAAGCCACCGTGGTCATCCCCGCCGATCTGCCACCCGAGTGGGTCTCGGGACTGACGACGGTCCTCGACGAGCCGACGCTGGGCGTCGCCGACCTCGACCGCGCCGATGCAGTGCTGACCGGATGTGCGCTCGGCATCGCCGCGACCGGCACGATCGTGCTCGACGCCGGCCCCACCCAAGGACGGCGGGCACTGACCCTGGTGCCAGACCACCACCTCTGTGTGGTGCGGGCCGATCAGATCGTGGACACCGTGCCGCAGGCGTTCGCCGGGCTGGCGCCGACGCGGCCCCTGACCTTCATCTCCGGCCCCAGCGCCACCAGCGACATCGAACTGCAGCGGGTAGAAGGCGTCCACGGACCTCGAACCCTCGACGTCCTGATCGTGTGAACCTTACCGACGAGTAAGCCCGGAAGGGTTCTTAGCAAAGTATTAACGCTGCCCACCCAGCCGCCTTAGATTGCCCGCATAACTTTGGGGACAGGTTGACGCGACGGAGCTCAGCCAGAGCTCAGGAAAGAAGGCGGGAGGCTGATCATGACATTCACGAACAACACCCCGGCAATGGATCGACACTTTCGGTACGGAAACTCGGCAGTCATCTGCGAGGGCGCATCGATGCGCGCGGTATGCCGCCAGCTGGCGACAGTGGTGACCGTCAAGGGAGATATCGACAGCAACAACATCGACCAGATCGCGTCGTATGCAAATCGGTTCATCCTCGCGGAGAAGCCGTTGGCACTCGACCTGAGTGGCGTGAACAGCTTTGCCCCGCAGGCGATCTCGCTGTTCTACGACATCGATGAAAGGTGCGGCACGCTCGGCGTGGACTGGTCGGTGGTCGCCAGCCAGCCGGTCGTCACCGAGATTCGTCGCCAGCAGGTGGGCGTCCCGCTCAGCTCGTCGGTGCCAGAAGCCCTGCATCACTTCGCCGAAGGCAACACGGCACGCCGCCGGTTGCTCCCCCTGCTTATCAAGAGCGCCTGACAGAAAGGCCGATGCAATGTTGATCGATGTCCGCTGGTTGACCCGCCTGCTTCGCCATCGCCACCGGGCGGTGCACATGTAGCCCTTGCTACACCCGAATAAACGAGATGGCTGCCACACCTGGTGTGGCAGCCATCTCGTTCTTAATTTGGCAAATTTCCGGCAAGCCCCGTCAGGGGACCTTCTTGATGGCCGGTGGCTTCCACGTCCCGTCGATGATCGACGGCGCGGTTTCCCTCGGCCAGTACAGGCGCAGCATGAGGTTGAACTTGCCGGCCGGCGCGGGCAGCCAGTTGGCTTCCTTTTGTGGGCCGGGGTTGTCGTGCTGCAGGTAGAGATCGACGGAACCGTCCGGGTTGGTGACGAAGGCGTTCCGTTGGCTCAACGTGTAGCGGTCGAGCGGGTTATCGACGAAGAAGAAACCCTCGTCGTACATGGTCAGTGACCAGAACCCATCGACAGGCGGGAACTGGCCCTTGTCGAAGTGCACGGTGTACTTGTCGGCGCCGTCGTAGGCCTGCCCATCGGCGTCGGTCTCCGAGGTCGGGTAGACCGCATCCTGTGGCCGGTTGGCGCCAAGACCGACATAGGTGATGAGTGCGCGCTGCAGGTAGTCGGTGCCGTACTCACCGGTCTGTGTGGTGAACCGCCAGCCGTTGACGTCCTCCAACTCGTTGAAGCGGGACATGATCTTCGCGGCGCCGTCCTTGGGCACCGACTGCAGAGCCGCGGCGACATCGGAACCGAGCTTGTTCAGCTCGAACTTCTCCCCCGCGACGATGCCGAGTTTGGCCATCTTGTCCACGATGGGTTTGTCCGCCTCGGTGGGCGGGTTGTCCTTCATCAAGGTGGCCACCAGGTTGAAGTAGTCCTCGGTGCTGAGGTTGTTGACCTGATCGCGGACCGGGGTCTTCATGTCGATTGCCGGATCGACCTTGCCGGCCGGTGGCGTGTAGGGCTTGCCGTACGAGCTGAGCGGCACCAGCGAGATCTCGTCCTGCAGTTTGTGTACAGCGGCGTAGTCCTCGGGTGTGCCATCGCAGTAGATGCGTCCCAGCAACCACACCGTCGAGGTAGGCGACTTGTACTCCGTCACGCCCGGCGGCAGCGTGCCCTTCCAACCGGGCCCGGTGATGGCGTAGGTCTGCGGACCGGTGCCCGTAGTGCGCTTCCCGGGAACCTCGAACACGTTGGTGTAGGCATCGAGCATCGGGAACAGGTAGTAACGGTCGTGAGCGTCGGGCAGGCTCAACACCCACGGCTCGTTCTTGACGTCGATGAATCCGTTTGTGTACAGCGTGTCCGCGTTGGGCGCGGTGACGTCGCGGAACTGGGCGTTCGGATACTCGCGCATCCGCATCAGCTGTCCCATCGGCGCCCGCGGCGCCTCAACCTTGTCGACATTCGTCATCACCCGTCGCGTCATCTCGACAGTCGCCAGGGAGTAGCCGTAGACGTACGCGTCCAGCGCGATGGCCTTGGCCTCAGCCGGTGTCAGCTGCCCGGGTTCGGCTGGTTGTTCGGGGGTCGACGGCGAGCATGCCGAGGTGACCATCATCAGCATCGTGGTGCCGAGCGCGACCAGCCATCTGGTCGTGCGTCGATCCATTTTCACGAAAAGCCTTTCGTCTATGAGGTTTTGCCGATCAGGTGTATGCCACGTGGACGCGGTGGATCCGTCCCTCGAAGGGGAAGGGCGCGCGTTCGCGATAGTCGAGTGATACCGGCGAGCCGAGGCATGTACCGATGTCGAGGCAGTCGTTGGCGGTGAACAACAGCGGCGCACTGATCGGAACCTGCCCGCCTGCGATCGTCTCGCCGTTGCGGGCCACGGTGATGTCGAGCGGGCCGGCCGGGCGCGGATCCGCGTACTGGGTGGTCACCGTGAGCGTCGCTCGTCCTGGCGGCACCTTGGATTCGGACCGAATCTTGGTGCGCTGCAGGATGAAGAGGTTGTACTCGTAGCAGAGGTAGCCCTCGTCCAGGTAGAGGGTCAGTCCTCCGGCCGCTGCCCCGAGCGCGTACAGCACCCCGTTGGCGCTGGCGGGGACGTCGACGTCGATGGTGACGACGTTGTTCTTGTTGCCCAGGGCAGGCGCACAGAACTCCGGCATCCGGATGGTGTCGCCGGAGAACTCCCATTCCTTGTAGGGCGGGGCGATACGCAACTCGGGGTGATAGACCGGAACCCACAGGCCACCGCCGACGGGCAGCACGGCATTGCGTGCGGCTTCGACCATGAACATCTCGCGCATCTGAGCCAGCTTCTCGGGCTGTTCGGCAGCGAGATCGTGGGCCTGTGACCAGTCTTCGTCGAGGTGGTACAACTCCCATACGTCGTTGTCGGGTGTCCAGGTGGCGATGCCCGGCGGCTGGCCCGGCACCCAGGGGAGCCGGGGCCCGCGGGCCGAGGCCCACCAGCCGTCGTGGTAGATACCGCGGCTGCCCATGATCTCGAAGTACTGGGTCTTCTTGCCGCCGGGTGCGTCCCGATCTGCCAGTGTGCGGGCGAAACTCGCTCCGGCGATCGGCATCTGAGGTTCACCGTTGACCATCTGCGGGGGCACGATGCCGACGATGTCGTAGATGGTCGGCACGATGTCGTTGCAGTGCAGGAACACGTCACGGGGAGCGGCGTCCGGGGTGATCCGTGCCGGCCAGCGCACGGCCATGGGGTTGCGCGTGCCACCCAGATGGGAGGCGAGCAGCTTCATCCCCTTGTACGGAGTGCTACCGGCCCATGCCCAGGCCGCGTGGTACTGGTTGTCGACCAGCGGGGAGCCCAGCACGTCGAGGCCACCCAGCTCGTCGAGGGCATCGATGTGCTGGCGCACCGTGGTGGGAATACCGTTCTGCGCCAACAGTTCAGCGATCGTGCCGTTCTGGCCTTCACCCGATGAACCGTTGTCGCCCCAGATGTAGAGGAACAGCGTGTTCTCGGCGTAGCCGAGCGATTCGAGCTCGTCGGCGATACGGCCCACCTGGACGTCGACGTGCTCGCCGTAGCCGGCCGCGACCTCCATCAGCCGGCGCTGGAAGGGCTTCTCGTCCTCGGGGATGTCGTCCCACGCCGCGAGCTGCGGATCGCGTTCGGTCAGGGCACAGTCCTGCGGGATCCAGCCCTTGTCCTTGGCGCGCTCGAAGACGCGTTCCCGGTAGGCATCCCAGCCGTCGTCGAACTTGCCGGCATATTTGTCCGCCCATTCCTTCATGATGTGGTGCGGGCCGTGGATGGCGCCGCTGGCCCAGTACATGAAGAACGGCTTGTCGGCGTTGAACGCCTTGTGCCGGCGCAGCCATGAAATCGCGTCGTCGGCCAGGTCCTCGGAGAGGTGGTAGCCCTCTTCGGCGGTTTTCGGCGGGGCGACGACGGTGGTGTTGCGCACCAGGTTCGGTTCGTACTGCGAGGCCTCACCGGCCAGGAAGCCGTAGAAGTACTCGAAACCCAAACCGGTGGGCCAGTTCTCGAACGGTCCGGCCGCGGTGGTCTCTTCGGCGGGGGTGTTGTGCCACTTTCCGAAGGCCGATGTGGCGTAGCCGTACTGCTTGAGCACTTCGGCGACCGTCGCGGAGGACCGCGGGATCTTGCCTGCGTAGCCGTCCCAGTCGTTGGCCAGCTCGGCGATCTGGCCGTTGCCGATCTCGTGGTGGTTGCGGCCCGTCAGCAGCGAAGCGCGGGTCGGCGAGCACATCGCGGTGGTGTGAAAGCGGTTGTAGGACACGCCTTCAGCGCAGATCCGATCGAGCGTGGATGTGGTGACCTCGCCACCGAACGTCGAGGGCAGGCCCGGCCCCGCGTCGTCGATGAGGACGATGACGATGTTCGGCGAGTCATCGTGCAGCCGTTTCGGAACGGCGCGCGGCTGATACGTCGACTCCTGCAACGTGCGGCCCGCGATACTGCCCGACGGAACCGGCGGGAAGGGCAAAACCCCTCCGTCTGGTAGAGCCGCCGCCACCATGTGGTCACCCTGCACGTCAGACACCGCGCCCCTCTCCTCAACAGGACTCGGGCTGTGCAGCCGACCACTGGTGGGGCAAGCCGCGCAGCCGATTTACCCCGACCCGGGCATCTACTGTGCAGCAAACCCGCAGCAGTTGTCTTGACATTCCGAGACAAATCTTTGACATTGTGGGACATGGCCGTGATTCGAGGGACGGCACTCACCAATTTTCACCAACTGGTCACCGAACTCGGTGGGGATAGTCGCGCATTGGTCGATGCCGCCCACATTCCCTACGACGACGTCGGTCGTCACGATCGCTTCATCTCCCTGCCCAATGGGGCGAAGATGCTCGAACACACCGCCGCCGCACTCGGAACACCGGATTTCGGGCGGCGTTTGGCGCTGCAGCAGGGCATCGACATCCTCGGTCCGGTCGGGCTGGCAGGCCGCAACGCCGGTACCGTCGCCGAAGCCTTCGTGATCTTCGACAAGTTCATGGCGGCCTACAGCCCGTCGATCACCGCGCGGGTTACCGCCCACCTCGATCCCGAACTGAGCCGCTTCGAATTCGAGTACCTCCTGGACCCGTCACCACCGCAGGCCCAGGCCGTCGAGCTCTCCCTGGGAGTCACGCTGCAGGTGTTGCGACTGTTCCTCGGTACCGACTACCGGCCCGTAGCCGTGCACCTGCCACATCCCGCACTGACTCCGGCCGACGACTATCAGGCCTACTTCGGTTGTCCGCCCAGCTTTTTCGAACCGGTCGCAGGCTTCACGCTGCGCACCGCCGACCTGCAACGGCCGCTACCCATCGATCGACTCGCCCATCAGACCGCGGTCGATTACCTCGCCCAGGTCATCGGCGAATCCAACCCGGCGACCAGCCAACTGGTGCGCAGCCTGGTCCGCCAAATCCTGCCCACTGGACCTGTCGGGCTCAACGACGTGGCCCGCCACATCGGCCTGCACCCCAAGGCACTGCAACGTCGTCTGCTCGCGGAGAACGCGACGTTCGCCGATCTGGTCGATCAAACGCGCCGCGACGTCGCTCAACGTCTGCTGCTCGATACCGATCTCGGCCTTGACCAGGTCTGTCGCCAACTCGGTTACTCCGAGCAGAGCGTGCTCACCCGTTCCTGCAAACGCTGGTTCGGCTCGACTCCCACGGCATACCGCAAAGCCCGGACCGGTTCAGCACCACCGCCCTAAACCCCGGCGGGCCAAGCCAAGCCACGTACTTGCCGAGCGAACGATTCGTCGCGCCCGCCCCGTCGCGCCTGCTACAGTTCGGCCCGCCGGGCGATGCATTCGGCACCTGCCCGCCTCGGGAAGGAGTCCCGCTGTGTCCCGCACACCGTTCACCGCGCACCCCGGATTGGTCCCGGCATTGGCCGCCGGTGCCGTCGGAGTCGTTGTCGGTCTGTTCAGTCCCGCGACTGCGGCAGCCGAACCGCCGCCACGCCCACCCAATTGCACGGCAGCCGATCTCGCCGGCATCGCCTCCGGCGTCGCCGCCGCGACCTCCACATACTTGTGGACCCATCCGGACGTGAACGATTTCTACACAAATCTGCACGGACGCCCGCATGAAGAAGTGCCGGACGCCACCCGGGCCTTCTTCGATGCCAACCCCCAGGCCCACGCTGACCTGGTCGGTATCCGTCAACCGCTCACCGATTTCCGCAGCCGTTGCGGTATCAAGCCGCCTGACCAGCCATTAGGACCAGGACAATGACGCACACGCCTCGATCATCATGGCTGCGCGCGGCCACCGTCGCGCTCGCCTTCACCGCACTGCCCGGTGCCATCGTTCTCGCTCCCGCAGGCACTGCCGCCGCCGATGTGTGTGCGAGCGCCGGACGTCGGATCTCGGTGGGTGGCTGCGTCAACGTCGCCGACGCGGTCGCCCCGTATGTGCCGCCGCCGGCCTACTACGCACCGCTTCCGGAGGACGCGCCACCGCCGCCACCGCCTCCGCCGGGCTCGAACGTCAGCGGCTGCATCGGCTACAACGGCCGGTGGGTCCACGCGAGCGGATGTAACTAGTTCAGGCGACGTCGCTTTCTACCCAGGGGTCGCGATCTTCGCGATCCAACGACCCCTGGGTGGAAACGGCGACGTAAAGCGGCGCGGGTTCACGCGATCGCGCCGGATTCCTTGAGTTCTTCGATTCGATCCCAATCCATGCCGAGCTCCATCAGCACGATCTCGGTGTGCTCAGAGGCCTGGGGTGCCCTGGTGGTCTCGAGGGGCTCGTGGTTGAACTGCACGGGCCCGCGCACCACCTTGAACGGCTTGCCCCCATCGGCGGCTTCCACCTCGACGACCATGTCATTGGCGATCGCCTGATCGTCGGTGTTCAGATCGACCAAGCTCTGGAACGGCGCCCACTGGCCCTTCATCGTCTTGAGGTGTTGACGCCAGTACTCGAACGGCTTGCTGCCGATGGCCTTCGCGATCAGCTCGACACCCTCGGTGGCGTTCTCGATCAGCGGCAGTACATCGGAGAACCGCGGGTCATCGGCCAGCTCGGGCAGCCCGAGATGTTCGAAGGCATCGCGGATGTAGCCCGTCGGGCTGACGATGCACAGATTGATGGTGCCGCCGTCGGAGGTCCGGTAGTTGGCCATGAACGGGTTCACCGAAGTGGCGTCGTCGGGCATCAGCGAGCGCATGGTCTCACCGGTCTCCATACCCTGTGTGACGCTGGCGCCGGCCGCCCACCACGCCGTGCTGAGTAGCGACACGTCGATCTCGGCGGCTTCCCCGGTCCGTTCGCGGTGGAACAGCGCCGCGGAGATGCCGCCGGCGATGTTCATCCCGCCGATCGAATCACCGAAGGCCGGAATGCCTTGGGACAGAGCGCCGTTGATCGCCTCCGGGGTCAGCGCGTGCCCGACGCCGCTGCGGGTCCAGAAGGCGGTGCCGTCGAAGCCGCCGGTATCGCGCTCGGGCCCTTTGTCCCCGTAGGCGCTGCCGCGGGCGTAGATGATGTCCGGGTTCACCGCCCGGATGTGCTCGACGTCGAACTTGTTCTTCTGCCGTTGCGCAGGAAGGTAATTGGTCAGGAAGACGTCTGCCGTCTTCGCGATCTCGTAGAGGACCTCCTGACCACCGGGGGTCGAGACATCGATGCCGACACTGCGCTTGCCGCGATTGGGATGTTCGATCAGCGGATGGCGGTTGGGGTCGAGTTGGAACCCTCCCATGTTGATGAAGCCGCGCTGCGTGTCGCCGCGCACCGGGTGCTCGACCTTGATGACGTCGGCGCCCCAATCGGCGAGGATGGCCCCGGCCGCCGGGACGAACGTGAACTGCGCGACCTCGAGCACTCGCACGCCCTGCATGACCTTGATCAACGCGACTCCTAACCGTTGGACTTACGGTAAGTGTAGCGAGACCGGGCCCGGTACCTGTGCTTACCGGATCGCGCGCTGCCGGTCATGCGCGTGAACTGACCGAATGCCGGGTATCCGACCACGGTCATAGCCCGACGTTTGGAGGCGGCGATGACCGCTACCGGAGAAGTCAACGAACGACAGGCCAGGCAGGTCGCCGAGGCAGCGCGGGAAGCGCAGTGGCACCAGCCAAGCTTCGGCAAAGAACTGTTTCTGGGACGATTACGGCTGGACCTCGTGCACCCGCACCCGCGCGGTCCCACCGGAACCACCGAGCGGGGCGAGGCCTTTCTGGTCACGCTGCGGGAGTTCTGCGAGACGCAGATCGACGCCGCGGTCATCGAACGCGACGCACAGATCCCCGACGCGGTGATCCGGGGTCTGAAGGAGCTCGGCGCGTTCGGCATGAAGATCGGCACCGACTACGGCGGCCTGGGCCTGTCGCAGGTGTACTACAACAAGGCGCTCGCGCTCGTCGGCTCGGTCCACCCGGCATTGGGTGCGCTGCTGTCGGCGCATCAGTCGATCGGCGTCCCGCAGCCGGTATCGATGTTCGGGACAGATGAGCAGAAGCGGACCTGGCTGCCGCGGTGTACGCGGGAGATCAGCGCGTTCCTGCTCACCGAACCCGATGTGGGCAGTGATCCGGCGCGGCTGCACGCCACCGCCACCCCCGACGGGGAGGACTACCTGCTCAACGGCGTCAAACTGTGGACCACCAACGGCGTCATCGCCGACCTGCTGGTGGTGATGGCCCAGGTGCCGCGCTCCGAGGGGCACAAGGGCGGCATCACCGCCTTCGTCGTCGAAGCCGATACGCCCGGCATCGTCGTCACGAACCGCAACGCGTTCATGGGATTACGGGGGATCGAGAACGGCCTGACCAAGCTGACCGACGTCCGGGTGCCCGCCGCCAACCGCATCGGCCGCGAAGGCGAAGGCCTCAAGATCGCCCTGACCACGCTCAACGTGGGACGCCTCTCGCTGCCGGCGGTGTGTACCGGGACAGCGAAGTGGTGTCTGAAGATCGCCCGGGAATGGTCGAAGGAGCGCGTCCAATGGGGCCGGCCGGTCGGTGAGCACGACGCCGTGGCCGGCAAGGTGGCGTTCATCGCGGCCACTGCCTACGGAATGGAGTCGATGGTCGAGCTCGCCGGTGAGCTGGCCGATGCAGGCCGCACCGATATCCGGATCGAGGCCGCCCTGGCCAAGCTCTATGGCTCGGAGATGACCTGGTTGATCGCCGACGAGCTGGTGCAGATCCGTGGCGGCCGCGGTTTCGAGACCGCCGAGTCGCTGGCCGCCCGCGGGGAACGCGGTGTGCCCGTCGAGCAAATCCTGCGCGACATGCGCATCAACCGGATCTTCGAGGGGTCTACCGAGATCATGCATCTGATGCTGGCCCGCGAGGCGGTGGATGCCCACCTGTCGGTGGCCGGCGACATCATCGATCCCGATGCCGATCTCAAGCAGAAAGCGAAAGCGGCCGCGCAAGCCGGCAAGTTCTATGCCCGCTGGTTGCCCACCCTGGTCACCGGGAAAGGCCAGCTGCCAAAGACTTTCACCGAGTTCGGCCCGCTGGCCGAGCACCTGCGCTATGTGGAGCGGGCCAGCCGCAAGCTCGCCCGCAGCACGTTCTACGCGATGTCGCGATGGCAGGGCAAGTTGGAATACCGGCAGCGCTTCCTCGGCCGGATCGTCGACATCGGGGCCGAATTGTTCGCGATGACGGCGGCCTGCGTCCGGGCCGCAAGTGACGGGCCGGACTCCGCGGTCGAGCTGGCCGACGCCTTCTGCCGGCAATCGCGGGTGCGGACCGACCGGCTGTTCACCGAACTCTGGGACAACAGCGACGATGCCGACCGGACGTTGGCCCACCGCGTGCTCGACGGTCGGTACACGTGGTTGGAGGAGGGAATCATCGATCCGTCGATCGACGGACCATGGATCGCTCAGGACGGCGGCGATGTCACCGACGATGTGCACCGGGTCATCCGGTGAGCAAAGTACTTGCGCACGTGAACACCGCACGCGCGCAGGGTTCCTGAGAACGCGCCACGCTCGTAGACTCAGAGCGTTATGACGACCCCGTCAAGCGCGTACGGCGGCGGGTGGCGACATCAGCCGCATGCGATGACCACGCTTGATCACCGGCTCAGCCGACGACAGGCGCGGCAGATGAGTCGGCGGTTCGCCGGGGTCGGCGTCGCGATCGACGCGGCCCGGCTTCGCCAGATCTCCTCCGGCGCGCCCGCGGCCAACGCCGAATTGACGAACGTCGAATTCGCGGTGGTGGCATGCGAACTCATGCAGGATCAACACCTCTCGAGGCTCACCCGCGGTAAACAGCATTGCCTGGAGTGGCTCGTGGTCCTCATCATGGGCCTGATCATGTTCGGCGCCCTGGTATGCGCCACCGTGCTGATGTTGAGCCTGATGTCGCACTCGACACCGTTCTGAGCCGATGGCCGGCCTCAGTCGAACGCCACGCTGAAGTACTGCGTCTCCTGGAACTCGCGCAAGCCGTCACGGGCTCCTTCACGGCCGAGCCCGCTCTGCTTCATTCCACCGAACGGCGCCGACGGATCGGACACGATTCCCCGGTTGATGCCGACCATGCCGACGTCGAACGATTCGGCGAGCCGCACCGCGTCCTGCAGCCGGCCGGCGTAGACGTAAGCCGCCAAACCATATTCGGTGTCGTTGACCAAACGCACGAGCTCGTCCTCGTCTTCCCACACCACGACCGGCGCGACGGGCCCGAAGATCTCGTCGGCCAGGATCGCGGCATCGGGCGCAACGCCGGTCAGCAGGGTCGGTGCGACGAACCATCCCTCGGCGGGCGCCTCGGCCTTGGCGGTGACGACGGCACCGTCGGCCACCGCGGCCTCGACCGCGGCAGTCACCCGCGCCGCGGCGCGCGAGGTGATCAGCGGACCGACCTGCGAGGCCGGATCGGTAGCCGGGCCCACGCGCAAAGCCGTGATCTGAGCACCGAACTCGGCGACGAAGTCATCGACGACGGAGGCATGGACATAGAAGCGGTTGGCCGCGGTGCAGACCTGACCACCACCGCGGAACTTGGCCACCATCGCGCCCGCCACGGCGGCCTCCACGTCGGCGTCGGCGGTGACGACGAACGGGGCGTTCCCGCCGAGCTCCATGCTGGCGTTGACGATCCGGTCGGCTGCCTGCCGCAACAGCACCCGGCCGACGCCGGTGGAGCCGGTGAACGAGATCTTGCGGACCCGGTCATCGCCGAGCCAGGTCGCCACCACGCCGGCCGCGTCGGTGGTCGGTACCAGGTTCACCACACCGTCGGGGACTCCCGCGGCCGACAGGATGCCGGCGATCGCGAGCGCGGTCAGTGTCGTCTCGGCCGCGGGTTTGAGCACCACGGTGCAGCCGGCCGCCAGCGCGGGGGCGATCTTGCGGGTTGCCATCGCAGCCGGGAAGTTCCACGGTGTCACCAGCGCGGCCACTCCGACGGGCTTGTGGGTGACGAGCGTTCGGGTGCCTCCGGCCGGGCCCACCCCGTACCCGCCGTCGGTGCGGACCGCCTCCTCGGCGAACCAGCGGAAGAACTCGGCGGCGTAGCCCACCTCGGCGCGGGCGTCGGTCTGCGATTTGCCGTTCTCCGCACAGACCAGGGCGGTCAACCGGTCGCTGTCGGCGAGCATCAACTCGTAGGCGCGGCGCAGGATGTCGCTGCGCTGTCGCGGGCTGGTCGTGGCCCAGCCGCGGAAGGCGCGGTGCGCGGCGTCCACGGCCGAGCGGGCGTCGTCGGCGGTGCCGTCGGCCACCTCGGCGATGGTCTGCCCGGTGGCCGGGTCGTACACGTCGAACGTGGCGGCGGCACTGTGGGCCTGGCCGTCGATGAGGATGCCGTGTTTGGCGTCGAGTTCGGCAATCACGTCGTGGCTCATCGGATCTCCTCAAAAATGGCAGCCAGCATGTCCAGGCCCTCGTCGAGCAAGTTGTCGGGTATCGACAGCGGGGGCAGGAAACGCAGGATGTTGCCGTAGGTGCCGCAGGTGAGCACCACCAGGCCCTGGGCGTGCGCGGCGGCGGCGATGCGCTTGGTCAGCTCGACATCCGGCTCGATGGTGCCGGGTTTGACGAGTTCGACGGCGATCATGGCGCCGCGGCCGCGGACCTCGCCGATCCGGTTGTCCGTGGCGGCAATGGCCGCCAGCCGGCCGGTCATGGTCTCCTCGATCTGCCGGGCGCGGGCCAGCAGTCCGTCGCGTTCGATGGTCTCGATGACCGCGAGCGCGGCCGCGCAGGCCAGCGGGTTGCCACCATAGGTACCGCCGAGACCGCCGGCGTGCGGGGCATCCATGATCTCGGCCCGACCGGTGACCGCCGACAGCGGTAGGCCGCCCGCGATGCCCTTGGCGGTGACGATCAGATCGGGTACGACGCCCTCGTGCTCAACCGCGAACATCGCGCCGGTGCGGGCGAAGCCCGACTGCACCTCGTCGGCGACGAACACCGCACCGTTGTCGGTACACCAGCTCTGCAGCGCACGCAGGAATCCCGGTGCGGGAACGATGAATCCGCCTTCGCCCTGAATGGGTTCGATCACGATGGCGGCGACATTGTCGGCACCGACCTGCTTGTCGATGAGGTCCAGCGCCCGGGCCGCAGCGGCCGTACCGTCGGTCTCGCCGTCGCGGAACGGGAACGAGGTGGGCACTCGGTACACCTCGCCGGCGAACGGGCCGAACCCGTTCTTGTACGGCTGGTTCTTGGCGGTCATGGCCATCGTGAGGTTGGTGCGGCCGTGGTAGGCGTGATCGAAGACCACGACGGCCTGCCTGCGGGTGTACGCCCGGGCGATCTTGACGGCGTTCTCCACGGCCTCGGCGCCGGAGTTGAACAGCACGCTGCGCTTGTCGTGATCGCCGGGCGTGAGCCGGTTGAGCTCTTCGGCCACCCGCACGTAGCCCTCGTAGGGCGTGACCATGAAGCAGGTGTGGGTGAAGGCGGCCACCTGTTGGGTGACTGCGTCCACGACGGCGGGGGCACTGTTGCCGACGGTGGTCACCGCGATGCCGGAACCGAAGTCGATGAGCTGGTTCCCGTCGGCGTCCACGAGGATTCCGCCGCCGGCTGCCACCACGTAGACCGGCAGTGTGGTGCCGACGCCACCGGCCACTGCAGCGGTTTTGCGGGCTTGGATCTGCTGCGAGATCGGGCCCGGAATGGCGGTGACGAGTCGGCGTTCCTGGGTGACGGCCGCACCCGCGGTTTCGGCGATGGTCACGTTTTCCTCCTGCTGATGGCGGATGTCCAGCATCACGGTAAGCAGCCAGGAGGCGCGGCGATAGTGCCGAGACGCACAGAACAGCGTTGCGTAACTGTGCAAAACTGGCATACATGGTGCTGGTCGGCGATGTCCTGGAGGTGCGCGCTCTCGGACTGCACGCGATTGGCCTCCCCCACGCCGACGCCGCGGTCCGGTGGGTGGCCACCAGTGAACTCACCGACCCGGGCCCGTTCCTGGAGGGCGGGGAGATCCTGCTCACCACGGGTCTGGAAACCGGTGACTGGGACGACGAATGGGACGGCTATGTGCGCAGGCTCGGCGACGCCGGGGTGGCCGCCATCGGCTTCGCGATCGGCCTCACCCACGCGAAGGTTCCCGCCGGACTCCGCGACGCCTGTGGCCGCCACCAGGTCAACCTGCTCGAGGTGCCGCGACGCACCACGTTCGTCGCGATCAGCCGGCACGTCGCGCGACTGTTGGAGGAACACGAGTCCACCGCGGCCCGCGAATCGCTGCGGATACAGCGCAAGCTCATCTCGGCTGCGGCCAAACCGAATCCGGCCGCCGGCGTGGTGACCGCGCTCGCCGGAGCCCTGGACGGTGCCGCGTGCCTGGTGAACCCCGACGGCCGGGTCTCCCGCGGGCCGGTCGGTCCGCGGCGCTCCGAGTTTGCCCTCGACGAGGTCGCCGACGACGTCCGGCGGTTGCAGTCACATGGATTGCGTTCGGCCGCCGCGCAATCCGGCCCGACGCTGTCGGTGTCGGTGCACCCTATCGGGTTACGCGGCCGGGCGACGGCCTATCTGGCCGCGCTGATGCCGGCCCAGGCATCGGAAGGTCAGCGTCAGGCCGTCACCACCGCCGTTGCCCTGTTGGGCCTCATCGACGAACAGGACCGCAGCCGGGTCGCCACCCGGCGGCGTCTCCGCAGCCGCGCCCTGCAACTTCTCACCGAGAATGACCATCGGACAGCGCAATTGGTGCTGGAGGTCGACCAGCCGTCCGACGTGCTGCCGAGGCGCATGCGGTTCATCCGGGCCGTCGGTGACGCATCCGCCGTCGAGGATGCGACGGCAGCGCTGGAGGACCGCGGAATCCTGGCCGCCGGGTACGCCGGTGAGCTGTGTGCGCTCACCGAACCGTCACGAGCCGAACCCACCGGTGCCCGATTGGCGGACGACGGATTTCTGGTCGGCATCGGCAGTGTGGTCACCCCGACCGACGGGGCGACCGGCTACCGCACGGCCGGGCTGGCCCTGGCTCAGGCCACCGAAGTCTCGGGTGCCGTGGTGTGGGACCGGGTCATCGACGACGGCCCATTGGGTCTGATCGACCCGGGGAAGGCCCGGGCATTCGCCGAACACTGGCTGCACCGGCTGGATCACGAACAGCTGGAGACGCTGCGGTGCTTCCTGCGCCATCACGGTTCTCGACTCAAGGTGGCCGAAGAACTCGGCCTGCACCGCAACACCGTGCGCAATCGTCTGGCCGCCATCGAGGCGGTGCTACCGGGCAAGCTCGACGATCCACAGACCCGGGTGAGCGCCTGGATCGCCCTGCAGTCGATGCCCGACGACCTCAGGCCTTGAAGTAGACGAACTGGTGGCTGGTGACCAGTAGCGCGCCGGCACGGCCGAACAGGTGCGCAGTCTGGTCGAAGTAGCCGCCGGAGAACTTGTGCGCCCGCGCGGTGGCGAGCACGAAGTCATCGCCTTGCGCGGCGAGTTGCTCCTCGTCGGCGTGGAAGTACACCGTGAGCGTCACCGTCCCGGCCGGCACGAACTGGCCGTGCCGCAAGAACACCCGCGGATAGAAGATGTCGCTCACCGAGGTCAGGGCGCTGAAATCCAGTGGCCGCGGCGGGTTGTTGCGGACCCACAGCGTCGTGGTCGAACCGGCCGATTCGGTGGGCTCGTCGTTGGGGTCGGGCATCGCGCCTTCGGCAAAACGCATGTCGTAGTTGTCGAACCACACCACTCCGAACGGTGGCACCGATCTCTGGATGTCTTCGGGTCCGGCCACCTCGGGCGCGGCGATCTCGGTGTCCGACCAGCCCTGGCGCCGTAGACCGAACACCGCGGTGGCGGTGGTCTTGGCCTCCCCGTCCTGGCTCAGTTCGACGATCCAGTGCTGATTGGAGCGGTTGGTCTTGACGCACCGGGTGACGATCTCGAACTCACCGTCGGCGATGGGGGCCAGATAGTTCACCGTCAACGCGATGGGCTGGCCGTGCCGTTGCGGGTGTAGCTCGACCGCGCGCACCAGGGAGGCTGCGGTGATACCGCCGAAGGGCCCGACCATGTTGGCCCACTCGGGGATTGTCCGCCCACGCCACCGGCCGTCGCCGGCTGCTTCGAGGTCGAGCGCCTTGTCGAAGGGATGCACCGGGCCACAGTACCGAGGGTTGCGGGCTACCTCGCCGCAGCGTAGTTCGGCCGGCCCAGGCCCAGCGCCTGCTGGGCGATCATGTTGCGGAACACCTCGAGGGTTCCGCCGTAGATGCCGGTCGGGCCGGCCAGCCGGAAGATGTATTCGGCACCGCCGTCGTCGGCGGCCCAAGCGGTCCCGACGGGCAGGGCCGCCGCCGAGCCGACGATGTCCATCAGGTCCGGGGAGATATCGCGCATGGTCTGGGCGATGGCCACGCGGCCGTACATGTCCGGACTGCTCATCGCGGCCTCCAGGCGGGCGACGGCCCGGCCCAGCCGGTACCGGGATGCCGCGTCGTCGGGGGCGACGGCCGCCACCCGGTCGAGCACCTCGGCCGTCAACGTGATGTGTTCGGTCATCGTGGCGAGCTTCTGCAGGCCGCGGGTCTCGCGTTCGAAGGTGCCGTGTTCGAGTTCGAGGGCACCGCGCAGTACCGTCCACCCGCCGTTGACCTCGCCCACGCGGTAGCGGTCGCTCACCCGGACATCGCTGTAGTAGGTGATGTTGGTGCGGTCCCCGTCGACGGTCCGGATCGGTTGGATCTCGACGCCAGGCGAATCCAGCGGCACCAGAAACATCGTCAGGCTCTTGTGCTTGGGTGCCGACGGATCGGTGTTGGTCAACAGGAAAACGTACTGGGCGTTGTGGGCGTTCGAGGTGAACATCTTGGACCCGTTAACGATCCAACTGTCGCCGTCCCGGACCGCGCGAGTCTTACAGGTCGCCACGTCGGACCCGCCCTCGGGCTCGGTGTAGCCCAGGCACAGTCGCAGCCTGCCGTCCAGCACACCGGGCAACACTTCGTCGAGCAGCTCGGGTGTGGCGAACTTCTCCATGGTGTGCGCCACCATCGCGGTCGTGCCCCAGTGGAACCACGGGGTGTGGGCCCGGCCGATCTCCAGTTCCCAGATCCGGCGCCGGACCGCGCTGAACCCGCCGTCGACCTCGGCCCGATAATCTCCGGCCAGATATCCGGCCGCGCCCAAGGCCAGATGCACTGCCTCGTCGAAATTCTCGCCGGTCTCGCGATCACGCTGGATCACCTCGTCGGTGACCACCTCGGCGAGGAATGCCCGCAGCTCATCGCGGAACGCCAGGTCGTCCCCGGAGAGCTCGACGTGGGAGAAGTCCATCAGGACACCGTGACATTTTCTGGATCATTTGTAAAGACGACGTCCTGTCGCCGCAGCAGCAACAACAGCCCTCCCCCGACCAGTGCTGCGGCGCCGGCCAGGACGAGAAACCCGTCAAAGCTGTTACTGGCAGCCAAGATACGGCTCAGCACGACCGCGCCCAGCGCCGAGGACACCCCGATCACCGCGGACAAGATGCTCAGTACCGTGCTGTACACGTCCAGGCTGAAATGTCGGGCCACCAGATAGGCGATCACATCCCCTTCGGCGCCCCAGGCGGCACCCAGACAGCAGACCGCGACGGTCAACACACCGATGTGGTCCCACGGGGAGGCCACCAGCAGGCAACCGACCCCCGGCAGAGCCATCGCCACCGCGGCGACCACCTGCGCCGGCAACCGGTCGAGGGCCACCCCGCAGACGAAGCGGCCGACGATGACGGCGGTGGCGAACACGGTGATGAGTACCGCGACGGCGCCACCGGCCCCGGCGTCACCCAGCATGATCCCGAGTTGAGTGGTGGTCACCGAGTGGTACAGGTTGCACAGCAGCACACCGAGCAACAGGATCCAGAACACCCGGCTCCCGCAGATGGCCCGATAATTGTTGCCGGTCTTGCGTTTCCGCGCCGACGGCGACGCATACCCGTCACCCCGCGGAATGAGCACCAGCGCGATGACGCCGATCACCGCGATGGTGGCGGCGATCGCCACGCAGCCGGCCCGCCAACCGTAGACCCGGTTGATCACGGCGAGGGCCGGAGAGCCCACGGCGCCCAACAGCGGCGGGCCGGAGATTGCAATGGCCAGGGCCAGGCCCCGGGCGGCCTGGAAGCGGGTGGCGACCAGCCGGCTGTAGATCGCCGGGGTGGTGGTCACCCCGAGTGCGATGAGGACGACGTTGATCGCGAAGTACTGCCAGATCGGACCGGACATCATCGCGTACGCGATCCAGCACAGCGGCAATCCGACGACACCGGCGGCCGCGACCCGGCGCACCCCATACAGGTCGGCCAGGCGGCCGTAGACCGGGAGGAAGACGAAGGTGAGCAACGTGATTGCCCCGGTCAGCGCGAACTCCGAACGGCTCCACCCGAACGCCGCGAGGAACTGCGGCCCCATCGCGGCATTCGTGTAGGCACTCAGGCTCAAGCCGGCGCTGAGTCCGGCCGTGGCCGCAGCCAGAGGTTGCCAATTGGTCCGTAGCTCACCGAAGTAGCTCATAGACCGGTCAGTTTTGCACTGCCAACCGAGCGATCTCGATCGGCCCTCGACGCGGCAGGCAGGTGTGCCACGCGGCGGGGCAGACCAAGACGACGGCGATCCTGCTGAAATATGGTGTCGGAGACTGGAATGCGTTGCACCGCGACCTCTACGGCGAGTTGATCTTCCCGCTGCAGGTGGTGGTCGACCTGTCCCAGCCCGACAGCCCATCGGCACTGCGGTAGGGGCATGCCCGCTATTACGGCCTGCCACAACATCTTCCCATTGACTAGCCAGGCTCTATGTCTAGGATTCCAGCCACATACTGGCAGTAATCCTCGGCGTAAGTGGCTCCAGGGTTGGAGACCTGCCGGGTCTAGCTCGTAGACACCGGGATCGCCGCGGTGTCGTCATCGTCGGCGCGGGGAGTCCGCCGCGAGACCGGCTTGCGGAAGTGGTTGTCCCCACGGGGATAGACCACCTGCGGCCACCAGAACCACCGGCCCAGCAGGGTCGCAATGGACGGCATCAGCAGTGACCGCACGATGAAGGTGTCGATCAGCAGGCCGATGGCAATCGTCGAGCCCATCTGGGCCAGCACGGTCAGGTTGCTCGCCATCATGCCGGCCATCGTCGCCGCGAACACCAGCCCCGCCGAGGTGACGACCCCACCCGTGCCGGCCATGGACCGGATGATGCCGGTCTTCAGGCCCGCGTGGATCTCGTCCTGGAACCGCGAGACCAGCAGCAGGTTGTAGTCCGATCCGACCGCCAGCAGGATGATCACCGACATCAGCATCACCAACCAGTGCACCGGCATCCCGAACAGGTCTTGCCACAACAGCACCGAGATGCCGAACGACGCCGCGATCGAGCTGCCTGCCGTCAGCACGATGGTCAACGCGGCCACCGCACTGCGCGTCAGGATGAGCATGATCATGAAGATCAGCGTCAGCGCCGACACCACCGCGATCATCAGGTCGTAGCGCGCGCCGTCGGACATGTCCTTGTATGTCGCCGCGACACCGCCGAGATAGATCTTGGCGTCCGACAGTGACGACATCTTCAAGGCCTCCTGCGCGGCCTTGCGCTCGGACTCGACCCGTGCGATCCCGTCCACCGTCGCCGGGTCGGTCTGGTGGGTGATGAACATGCGGGCGGACTTACCGTCCGGCGACAGGAACATCTTGAGGCCGCGCTCGAAATCGGGGTTCGTGAAGGCTTCCGGGGGCAGATAGAACAGGTCGTCGTTCTTGGCGTCGTCGAAGGCCGCACCCATCGACAGCGCGGTGTCGTTCATCGCCTGCATCTGGTCGATCAGGGCCTTCTGCGAGTTGTACGACGCCAGCGACAGGTCCCGACTGGTCTCCATCGACGCGATCGTCTGCGGCAGCAGCGCGGTCAATTTCGGTGCGAGGTCAGCGAGTTGGTCGGTGTTGACCTGGACCGCCGAGGTCTTGTCGGTCAGTTCATCGATTCCGTCGAGAGCGTCGAAAACCGAACGCGCCGCGGCGCACATCGGAATGTCGAAACAGTGTGGTTCCCAGTAAAAGTAGTTGCGCAGCGGCCGGAACTGGTCATCGAAGTTCGCGATGTTGTCGCGCATCTTCTTGGTGACCTCGAGCAGTTCGGCCGACTTGGCCGCGGAGTCCTGGGTGAGCTGGGTCTGTTCGAGCGAGAGCTGGTATTGCCTCTTCATGATGTCGATCGAGGTGTTGGTCGCGTCGATCATCCGAAGCTGGTCTTCGAGTTGCTTGCGCTGGAACGGCAGGTTCATATTGCTGGTCTGCCCGGAGATGCTGGTCTGGAACGGAATCGAGCTGTGCTGGATCGGGATTCCGAGCGGCCGGGTGATGCTCTGCACCATCGCGATACCTTCGGCATGCATCACATTGCTCGAAATCTTGTTCAGCACAAGCATGTCGGCGGGATTGCGCATGTCATGGGTGGACTCGACCATCAGGATGTCGGGGTTCATCCTGGCCTGGGAGAAGTGCCGGTCGGCAGCGGTGAAACCGACGTTCACCTTGGCATCATCGGGCAGGTAGTAGCGGTCGTTGTAGGCCGGCTTGTACCCGGGGATGGCCACCACGCCGATCAGCACGATGAACAGGCTGGCCACGAAAATCGGTGCAGGCCAACGCACCACCGCGGTGCCGACCTTGCGCCAGAACTTGCTCTGCGGGGGCCGCTTGGACTCGTACAGCCCGACCCGGCTGCCGAGGTAGAGCACCGCCGGGCCGAGCGTGACCGAGATGATTACGACGACGACCATGCCGATCGCCACCGGTGCACCCATGGTGGAGAAGTAGGGCAGACGCGCGAAGCTGAGGCAGTAGGTCGCTCCGGCGATGGTCAGACCGGAGCCCACGATGACGGGTGCCACCGATTTGAAGGTCGCGTAGTAGGAATCATCCCGGTCCAGGCCCATGCCGCGGTCTTCGCGGTACCGGCCGAAGATGAAGATGCCGTAGTCGGTGGCGGCGGCGATGGCCAGCATGGTCAGGATGTTGCCCGCGAAGGTGGTCAATCCGAACACGTTGTGCATCGCCAGCACGGACACCACGCCGCGGGCGGTCAGCAGCGCCAGGAACGTCAGGAACAACTGGATCAGCGTGGTCCTGATCGACCGATAGACCACCAGCAGCATGACGGCGATGGCGACCAAGGTGATCACGGTGATCTCGGCCAGGCTCGCGTTGCCGATGACGTGCATGTCGTTGGTCAGTGCGGCCGGCCCGGCAACGTACGCCTGCACCCCCGGCGGAGCCTTCGTCTCCTCGATGACCTTGCGGACGGCTTCGACACCCTCGTTGGCGAGCGTCATGCCTTGCTCACCGGCCAGGTTGATCATCACGTAGGACGCTTTACCGTCGGCGCTCTGCGCACCGGCTGCGGTCAGCGTGTCCCCCCAGAAGTCCTGGATGTGCTGGATGTGCTCGGGATCCTGCTGCAGTTTGTGAATGATCTCGTCGTAGTACCGGTGCGCGTCCGGACCCAACGGCTCCTGGCCCTCGACGACGACCATGATCGTGCTGTTGGAGTTGAACTCCTGGAAGTTGGCCCCCATCAACTTCATCGCCTGCATCGACGGGGCGTCCTCGGGCGCCATCGGCGCGGCGTGCAATTCGCCGACGACCTCGAGTTGCGGTGCAATCACATTCACCGCGACCGCGATCGCGATCCAGATCAGGATGATCGGCCACGCCAAGATGCGGAGCAGGTGCGGGAAGGCCGGACGCTTCGGCTTGCCGGTGGACTCGAGCGAGGGGGCGGATGTGGTCATGCGGACTTCACCAGGCAGTAGGTCTGGGCGTTGACGCCATTGGCGGATTGCTCCTCGCGGACAGTGCCGTTGACGGTGACACGGCACCCGATGTGGTCGGCGCTGCTTTCGCTGTCGCTGCGCGCCATCAGGTTCGCGCTGACGGTCGGCAATGTGGTGGACAAGGTGACGGACCAGGGCAGCGGGGCATTGACCGAGTGCACCTTGGCGTCCGGATCGAAATAGCTGATATCGGCGGAAGTTCCGGGCGGCCCGTACACCTCGTACAGGACCACCTTCGGATTGAACTGGACGATCTCGATGCCGGCCCCGGCGTTGGCGTTGAGGTCCTCGGAGCCGAACATCCGGTGCAGTCGTGAGACCACCAGGCCCGAGATCGCCAGCACCACCACGAGAACCAACGGAATCCACATCCGCTTGAACAGTCGGCCGACCGGCGCAGCCCTCACGAACACCTCCCGACAGACCCAGCGGCGAATTAGTTCGAATACCTATGTACAGCGGGGTGAAACTTTACACCCGTCCACAACCCCGGTGGGCCGCAGCCTATTCCTGTGAACTTGCTGACAGAAGGCTTGAAACGGCACCCCGGCCAGCCCGGCCGACATGGCCCCGATTGGCCATCGGCTACCTAGATCAGCTATTCTTATACATAGAATTTCTATGTAATGTCGGGAGGTTGCCATGTCGGTGGAATTCGTCGACACGGTGCTGCCGTGCGTCGAGCAGATCGAACGTGGTGCGCGCCGCCTGACCCACAACCGGTACGACGCCGAAGACCTCGTGCAGGAGACA